>JAWVEW010000382.1:0-9106 GCA_033856495.1 Miltoncostaeaceae bacterium
GATCGTCGACCAGCAGCACCGTCACCGGCACGGGACCACCGCCTCCACGCGCGTGCCCGAGCCGGGTGCGGAGCTCACCGTCAGCGAGCCGCCCTCCTGGAGGGCGAGCTCCTCCAGGAGCGCCAGCCCGACGTGGCCCTCCTCTGCCCGCCGCGCGCGCTCCTCCTCCGAGAAGCCGCGACCGTCGTCCTCGACCAGCAGCCGGCCGTTCCCGTCGCGGCTGTCGAGCGTGACCCGCACCCCCTCCGCGGCGGCGTGGGCGGCCACGTTGCGCAGCGCCTCCTGGGCGATCCGGAAGAGCAGCGCCTCGTGCCGCGGCTCGAGCTCCGGAGGCTCGGATGCCTCCAACTCCGTCCGCAGCCCCCGCGCAGCGAGCGGGGACAGCAGGTCCCCGAGGGCTGCCTCCAGGCCCACGGCGCGCAGGTTGGGCGGGTGGATCTCCACCAGCAGCGTCCGCAGGCTGCGCATGCCGGTCCGCGCCCGGCCGGCCGCGTCGCGCAGCGTCGAGGCCAGCGCCGGGTCCGCCCCGTCGGCGCGCGCCGTCGCCGCCTCGAGCGCGTAGGCCAGGCCGGCCAGGTCCTGGACGGGGCCGTCGTGGAGGTCGGCGGCGATCCGCCGGCGCTCCGCGTCGGACGACTCCACCGCGCGCGCCAGCAGCGCCTCGCGGTCGCGCTGGCCGCGCCGCAAACGCCGCGCGATCCGCCACGCGAGCGGGAGTTGGATGAGCCAGAGCAGGCCCAGGGCGCCGGCCACCACGGGCAGGAACGTGAGCCACGCCCGGCGGCCGCCCGCGGCGATCACGTCGAAGCGCTGGTAGGTCTCGAACAGCACCTGCCGGCCATCGGGCATCCGCAGGGGCAGGTACACCTCGAGCAGCTTGCCGGCGTCGCGCTCGAACCGGTTCTCGGGCTTGGAGAGGTCGCCGACCTCGGCCTCCACCGCTCCCGTCCGCAGCGAGCGCTGCTCGTCGGCGCCCAGCACGTAGCGGGAGCCGACGAGCCGGGGCTCGTCCGAGTAGACGATGCGCCCGTCGGGCGTCCAGATCTTCACGCGCACCAGGCGGTCGCTGAGGACCCGCTCCAGAACCACCCGGTCGATCGCGTCGAACGCGGATCGCCGGCCCGCCAGGAGCCCGGGGTCGAGCACGGGCTCGATGATCCCCTGCCCCACGATCTGCGTGAGGCCGCGGGCGTCGCGGATGGCCTGCTGGGTCCCCAGCCGCTGCAGCGCCACGATCCCCCCGATCACGAGCGCGCCCACCGCCACCAGGCTCGCGAGCGCGAACTGCGCCACCGGACCGCCGATCCGGGGTCCGCTGGCCCCGGCCGGCGTCGCGCGGCCGGGCGCCCCCCGCCGCCAGGACGGGGGGCGCCAGCGCGCCGTGCCGCCCGCGTCGCCCATTGGAGCCAGGGTAGCGGGGGTCGGGGCGCGAGATGGGGCGGGCCGGGCGCCGCTCTCAGCGGTGGCCGGCCGCATCGTCGCGGCCGTGGCGGCCGCGAAGGTGGCCCGGAGGGTCGTCGCGGCCGCCGGCGCGGCGCACGTGGCCGGCGGCGTCGTCGCGGCCGCGGCCGCGGCGCAGCTCGACGCGCGCGCCGGCGCTGCTGGGGGAGACCGCCGGGACGGTCGCCGCGACGCGACCGCCGCGGTCGTCGCCCGGCTCTGCCTCACGAGCCATGGCGGGGGCGGCGAAGGCGAGCGCCGCGGAGGCGGCGAGTGCGGCCGCCGGGAGGGCGAGGCGCCGGAGGGTGATGGTCAGCATGGAGTCTCCTCGGTCGTTGCGTGGTGGGCGCCGTCCGGGCGCCCCCTCTGCTCAACCAAGGTGGCCCCATCACGGTCCGAGTCTCAATTGGACGGTGGTCCTAGGTCCCTCGGGGCGAGAGGCGGCCGCAAGCCGCCGCCGCCCCGCCCGTCGGCGTGCCAGCATGTGGCCCGGATGGCCCCACTCGCAGTCCCCCGCCGGGCGCGGCGGCCCGCCGTCGCACTCGCCTCGCTGAGCGTGATGCTCACCGCCCTCGCGCCCGCGCCGGCGAGCGCCGGAGGCGCCTGCGCCAGCCTGTCGGACCGTCGCCTGGAGGTCTGCACGGCGTACGTCGTCAATGCCACCCTGCTCGCGCGCGTGCCCTTCTACCTGTCGTCGGGGGTCGAGAACACGGCGCTCCTCCGCCTCGCCCGCTTCCGGTTCGAGTCGCGATACGAGGGGTCCGCACGCGCCGCCATCGAGGCCCAGGTGGCGAACTGGCCCGTGGGGGACGTCGACGTGGCGACTCCGAAGGTCTCGATCGACTCGGTCGCGGTGGGGACGCGCGGGCTGCGCGCGGTGCTGCGCACGCGCGAGACCTGGCTCGTGAAGAAGCGCGACCCCGCGACCGGCGCCCTCACGACGGTCTTCCAGGAGGTCGTCACGCCGCACGATGTGGTGATGGCGCGCGTACGGGGCCTGCTCCTCCACAAGTGGGTCGTGGCGAGCATCTCGAACCCGGCGCCGTAGCGGCCTTAGAAGCCGGCCTCCGTCGGCGCCGGCAGCGGGCTCGTCGGCAGTCCCGGGCGCGGGCCGCCGAGGTTGTAGGCGGCGGGCGCGACGTCGTTCGGCCCGTCGGCGTAGAACACGGCGGCCAGCGTCTGGATCTGGCGGCGGCCGGGACCGAGCTCGAACTGGCCGCCGCCGTACATGCGGATCCCGCGCCGCTCGCAGGCCTCCACGCACTCCAGCAGCCGGGCGACGGTCCCGAAGCGCGACGGCTTCACGTTGAGCCAGCGCAGCTCGAGCGGCAGCGCGTCCACGTCCGCCAGCGAATGGATGGGCGCGTCGAAGCTCACGCGCCCCTCGGCGCCCCGCAGCGCCTCGGCGAAGTCGCCCTCCAGCCGCGGGTCCTCGATGATCGCCTCCGGCAGCGCCTGCGCCACGGCCCGGTGGAGGACCGGATCAGGGCGGCTCGGCCTCCAGTCCCCCTCGTAGTGCGCCTTCATGTCCACCACCCGCACCCTCCCGCTCGCCGCAAGCCGCTCGAGCCGGGCCGCGTCCCAGTCGGACGCCGCGTCCAGCTTGAACTCGAGGTCCGGGTTCAGGGCCAGCCAGTGCTCGATCGGCCCGCCGGCGGAGACCACGAACCGCACCGGCCGCGCGACGCGCCCGAGCGCCTCCGCGAACGAGCTCCCGGCCTGGCGGAGGGCGAGGTCGAGGGCCGCGCTCTCGAAGGCCCAGCGCCGGTAGTCGCGGGCCGCCTCATTGCTCGGCGCGCGCGCGTACAGGTCGCGGCCCTCGAGCAGCTCGGACCACTCGGCCAGCGTCCGCCGGCCGATCAAGGGCAGCTCCGGGAAGCGGTCGTGGTCGACGGGATCCCAGCTGACGTCCTCGCCCTCGCCGCTGCGGCCGTCGCCCTCCAACACGAGCGTCGTGGTGACGCGGGTGAAGCCGTTCACCTGCACCTGGCGCCGCTCGAGCCGGACCGCCTCGACGGTCAGCGGCAGCCCTGCGAGGCGGTCGAGGAGCGTCACCGGCGCAGCATAGGAGGCCCCGGATAGGCTCGCCGCGATGGAGCCCCTCCCGATCGAGTTACGGCGCGCCGGCGAGGCGCGGTTGGCCGCGCTCCTCTGGCGGGCGCCCGCTGCGGCGCCGGGCGTCGTGATCGTCCACGGCGCGGGAAGCCGGAAGGAGAACCACGCCGATTTCGCGGAGGCGTGCGCGCGCGCCGGCATGAGCGCCCTGGCGCTCGACCTGCGCGGCCACGGGCAGAGCGCCGGCTCGCCCGACGCCGGGATGCTGGACGACGTCCTCGCCGCGCTGGAGCGTCTGGCCGCCCAGGGCGCCGCGCCGCTCGGTCTTCGCGGGTCGTCGCTCGGCGGCTTCCTGGCCCTGCACGCGGCCGCCCGCCATCCGGCTGTCCGCGCCGTGGTCGCCCTCTGTCCGCCCTCGTCGGAGCGGATCGCCCGCCTGCTCGGCGACGACTGGCCGCTGGGGCTGCCGCTGGCGCCGGCGGTCGCGCGCGCGGACGGGGTCGCCCGCGGCTACTGGCACGCCCGCGGCGACGAGCGGGTGCCCTGGGCCGGCACGATGAGCCTGGCGGCGCTGACGCCCCAACCGCGCCGGCTCCGGATCGCCATGGGCGGCGACCACCAGAGCCTGCAGCACGACCCCGCGGTGATCGCCGAGACGGTGTCCTTCCTCGTCGAGCAGCTCGGCGCCTGAGGGGAGCCGGGGGTTACCATCGGTCCCGTGAAGGGCCAGTCGCCGCAGGTCCAGACGGGCTTCCGGACGCCCCCGCGGGGCGGTCGGCTGCTCTACGACGCGGATGGGCACCTGCACTCCGGGCGCATCCTGATCGCCATCGGCGCGACCGGCGCCGTCATCGTGCTGGGCACCTACGTCGCCCTGGTGGCCGCCGGGGTCGGCAACCCGGACGCGCTGGGGATCGGGGTCGTGGTCATCCTGCTCGGCGTCAAGCTGCCGCTGCTCCTGCTGCTCTGGCGGCTGCTCGGGCGCCATCTGGAGCGACCAGGAGCGCCCCGCTGGAGCGCCGAGGAGCACGCGGAGATCGTGGCCCGGCTCGAGGAGGCGGCCCGGGGGAGCGCCGACCGCGGCGACGCGGCGCGCCTCGCCCACATCTCGCGCGAGGCCTGGACCATCGTGGACCTCTCGCCCGACGAGGGGAAGCCCGAGGCCATCGCGGCCGCGCTGCGAATCGACGAGCTCGCTTCCACCAGCCGGGATCGGCCCCGGCCGGGCCGGCCCTGACGGCCTTCCGGGCGGGCCCTTAAACGCCGAGCGGGCGGCTCTCGCCGCCCGCTCGCGTCAGTCGATCAGGCTGGCCCGATCGGCGTCAGGGGATCACGATGTCGAACCCGACCCCGTTGGACGGCAGGCCGTCCACCATGGTCACGACCTCCCATGACGTCAACGGAACCACGGGGGACTGGCAGTTCGGCGCCGCCGTGTCGACGTAGGTGAAGATCTTCCCGGTCAGGGTGCTGCTGATGTCCGAGAAGTCCGGGCTCACCATGATGGGGCCGCTCGCGGCGCCGAGCGCCGGATCGAGCGCCCCACCAGACGGAATGACGCAGTAATGGCCGACCGCGGGCCGCACGACGTCCTGGATGTTGAGGGTCTGGTTCGTCAGGAGCTTGGGCAGGCCCGACGGATGGGTCACCGTGACGATCGTGTAGGCGCGGGAGGCCCCGGCCTTTCCGGCGGCGCCGAGCACGCCCGGCCCCCCGGTGTCCCCGACCGTGCCCTTCGCACCCGCCGGACCAGGCCTGCCCTGCGGCCCCTGGTCGCCCGTGGGGCCCTTTTGGCCCTGGGGACCGCGGATGCCGCCGCTCGCCGAGACGCCGGCGAGGTCCTTGATGAGCAGCGACCCGTCCCGCACGTTCTTGGACTGGATCGCGTTGTTCTTGATCTTCGCGGTCGTGACGGCCTTGTTCTTCAGGTCGGCGGTGCCGATCTGAGTGGCCGCGTACGCGCCGCCGCCGAGGGCGACCAGCACGGCGACCGAAGCGGTCACGTTCGAGTACTTCAGATGAGCGCGTAGCCGCGCAAGCATGGTTCCTCCGTGGCGTGGGGGAGAGTCCGTGTGGCGTCAGACTACGGCGCGAAGGCCGTAACTGGAAAGGGCCCCGGTTGAGGCGGGCCCGAGAGGCGGCGCGAACGGGCGCCTGAAGGGGTCCCGAGCGCCTCCGGAATCCTCGCCGACGCGCACCCCTGCGGGCAAGAAACCCGGTCTCGCCATGGCTCAGCCGCCGTTCACACCCTCCGTCCCAGCACCGCGCTCGCGCAGCCGGCGGCGGTCCAGCTTGCCCCCCGGCAGCCGCGGCAGCTCGTCCAGCACGGCGACCGTCGTGGGCGCCTTGTAGGGCTCCAGCCGGTGAGCGACGTGGCGCCGGAGCTCGCCGGCGAGCTCGTCGCCGTCCTCCGCGCCCTCCGCCAGCACCACGAAGGCCGCCGGGCGCAGCAGCCCCTCGTCGTCGGGCCGGCCCACCACCACCGCCTCCGCCACCGCGGGGTGGTCGTGGAGCGCGCCCTCGACCTCGCTCGGGCTCACCCAGCGGGCGTCGACCTTGAACAGGTCGTCCGAGCGCCCGAGGTGGCGGTAGACGCCGTCCGTCTGCGAGAGGACGTCGCCCATCCGTATCCAGGGTCCGACGAGCAGCTCCTCGGTCAGCTCCGGCCGGCGCCAGTAGCCGGAGGTGTTCGAGTCGCTCTGCACCCAGAGCCGTCCGGGCTGGCCCTCCTCCACCGGCTCGCCGTCCTCGCCCGCCAGCCGGATCTCGACCCCCGGGACGGCGCGGCCCAGCATGCCCGGCAGCGGCTCGCCGGGCCGCGTGGAGATGATGATGTTCGAGCACTCGGAGCAGCCGAGGCCTTCCAGCACCTCCAGGCCGAGCCCGTCCCGCAGGCGCCGGCCGACCGCCGGCGGCAGGCTGTCGCCCGAGGACACGCACAGGCGGATCGAACCGAGGTCGCCGGCATCGGGGTGGCGGTCGAGGAAGGTCGCGAGCTGGGCCCAGAAGGTGGGGACCGCGGTGAGCACGGTGACGCCGTGCTCCTCCACCATCCGCAGCACCGACCGGGGCGTCGGGCGCCGCGCGGACAGGACGGAGGTGGCGCCGGAGCCCAGCACCCGGAAGAAGCCGTTGCCGAACCCGAGCGAGGTGGAGAGCTTGGCGACGGAGTGGCAGCGGTCGCCCGGCGCGAGCGCGAGGACGTGGCGCGCGTAGGTGGCGATGCCGACCGCGAGGTCGCCGTGAGCGTGCATCGCGGCCTTCGGCCGGCCGGTGGAGCCCGAGGAGTAGACGAGGTAGGCGAGGTCGGAGGCGTCCACCGAAGCCGGCTCGACCGGCTCGCCCGAGAGCAGGCCGGCCGTCGAGAGGGGGGGCCGGTCCCCGGCCGCCTCGGCCACGTCGCCCTCGGCCACGAGGATCGCCGGCTCGCAGTCCTCGAACACGTCCTCGAGGCGCTCCTGCGGCATCGCCGGATCCAGCGGCACCGCGACCGCCCCCAGCCAGGCCGAGCCCAGAAAGGCGGCCAGCCAGGGGCGGCCGTCGGGCAGCGCGATCGCCACCCGGTCGCCGCGGCCGACGCCCCGGCCGGCGAGCGCCCCTGCCGCCCGGGCGGCGGCCTCGTTGAGCTCGTCGAAGGTCCAGGAACCGTCGTCGTCGATCGCCGCCGCGTCGCCGCCGCGCCCCGCGGCCCGGTTGACCTCCACCAGGAGGTGCACGAGGTTGCCCTCCGGAGCCGACCGGAGGGGGGCCGGGCCGGACGAGCCGCCCGCGTCCGGGGCCGGGCGCCCGGCGCCGCCGGCCGCCGGCTGTCCGGAGGCCTCCCGGCGCACCCCCCCGGACAGCGCCGCCTCGGCCAGGGCGTCGAGCGCCTCGGGGGGGACACGCGAGGGCAGCACGAGGATCGCATCGGTGGCGCCGGCCGCGGCGAAGGCATCGAGGCGCTCCCGCAACTCGGCCGGCCCGGCGACGATGCCGGTGGTCCGGAGCCAGCGGAGGAAGCGGGCGGGAGTGGTGCCCAGCGCCTCCGCCTCCGGCGCGACCCAGCGCTCGGCCTCCGCCGTCGAGGGGACCGGCAGCGCATAGGTGTAGATGGCGTAGGCGAGCGGCGGCCGGCCGGCGGCCTCGCGCGCCTCCTCCGCCACGCGCCGGCGCTCGGCGACGCCCTCCGGCCCCACGAACGCCGCGAAGACGCCGTCGGCCTCCTCGCCCGCCACCCGCAGCAGGCGCGGGCGATGGGCGGCGAGCCAGATGGGCGGGCCCGCCGGCTGGACCGGCGGCGGCGCGTTCGGCGCGTCCACGAGGGCGCCCTCGACCGAGACCGTCTCCCGCTCGTCCCACATCGCGCGCAGCACGGTCAGCGTCTCCCGAAGGCCGGCCGTCCGCTCGCCCGGGCTGCCGAAGGGGAAGCCGTAGGCCGCGTGCTCGGGCTTGTCCGAGCCGGTGCCGAGGCCCAGCACCAGCCGCCCGCCGGAGATCACGTCGAGCACCGTGGCCATCTTCGCCGCGAGCCCGGGGTTGCGATAGCTGGCGGAGAGCACGGCCACGCCCAGCCGGGCGCGGCGTGTCAGCGCCGCGAGCGCGGCCAGGGTGGTGAGGGCGTCGAAGGCCGGCTCCGCCTTGAGCCGGCCCGGCGACTGCAGGTGGTCGTTGAGCCAGAGGCCGTCGAAGCCCAGCCCCTCGGCGCGCAGGGCAGCGTCGCGCAGCGCCGGCCAGGTCGTCCCGTACTGGGGCACCCTCAGCCCGATCCTGAGCTCCGACATCGCCCCCTCCCGGTTCGCCGCCGCCGCCGACCAGATCCTTGGCGCGCGGGCGCCGCCGCAAACCCGATCAGCCCTGCGGCGTCAGCCCTGGCCCGGCCCCAGCACCGCGATCACGTCCGCGTCCGGCGGTGCCGCCTCGGCGAGCGAGCCGCTCGCGGGCAGCGGGGACGCGCCGCCGGCGACGTCGAGATCCTGGGCGGCCTGGAGGGCCGCCTCGCGGGACCCCGGCCGGTAGTAGACGACCGACGGGCCGGTCTGGGCGGGGGCGTTGCCCGACGTGACGTTCACGTAGCCGAGGCCCTCGGCGGAGGTCGCGGTTCGACCGGCCAGCCCGGTGACGCCGGTGCCGTTGAGGACGGCGAGGCGGACCGTGGAGCGGTCGGGCGGCAGCGGCGTGGTGGGGGCGGTGCCGGTGGGGGTGGTGTCCGACGGCGCCGTCGAGGCCGGCGTGGTCTGCGTCGAGGCCGCCGGGGTCGTCACGGTCTCGGTGGGCGGCGGCCGGTCGACCAGCGAGGAGCTGCCGTCGCCTCCGCCGCGCACCACCCAGCCGAAGACGAAGCCGATCACCAGGCAGGAGACGCCGAGCACGATCGGGCGCAGCCAGCCGTCCCGATCGCCGTCGGGTGACGAGCTGCTTCTCGGCCGGGAGGACACTGGCGCGTCGGATGGGCGCCGGAGGTGAGGGGACGGCGCCGGCGGGCACTCTAACGGCCTCGACGGATGCCGCGCAGGCCGCGGAGGAGCGCGCGCCGCCGTGTGCCGGGCCATGGCGCCGCCGCGGCCACCCGAAGGGGTGGGCGGCACTCCGCGTTCAGCCTGTAGTCAGAATGTGACGTGGAGTGCTAACGTTC
>JAWVEW010000383.1:0-2759 GCA_033856495.1 Miltoncostaeaceae bacterium
CCAGGAGGACTCGATCCTCGTGGTGGAGCGCCCGACCGACCGCGGCGAGCACCGCGCCCTGCACGGGCTGTACCGCTCGCTCGTGGCCAACATGGTCGAGGGTGTCACCGCGGGATTCCAGAAGACGCTGGAGATCCAGGGCGTCGGCTACCGCGCCGCGCTCAAGGGCCGCGATCTCGAGCTGGCGCTCGGCTATTCGCACCCGGTCTCGATCAAGGCGCCGGAGGGGATCGAGTTCGAGGTCCCGACGCCCACACGCATCATCGTGAAGGGCAACTCCAAGCAGGTGGTCGGCGAGATCGCCGCCAACATCCGTAAGAAGCGCCCACCGGAGCCCTACAAGGGCAAGGGCATCCGGTACGAGGGCGAGCTCCTGGTCAAGCGCCCGACCGACCGCGGCGAGCACCGCGCCCTGCACGGGCTGACACGCTCGCTCGTGGCCAACATGGTCGAGGGCGTCACCGCGGGCTACGCCAAGACGCTCGAGATCCAGGGCGTGGGCTACCGCGCGGTCCTCAAGGGCCGTGACCTGGAGCTGGCCCTCGGCTACTCCCATCCGGTGTCGATCAAGGCGCCGGACGGCATCGACTTCGAAGTGCCGCAGCCGACGCGCGTCGTCGTGCGTGGCATCTCCAAGCAGCTGGTCGGCGAGATCGCCGCCAACATCCGCAAGCAGCGGCCGCCGGAGCCCTACAAGGGCAAGGGCATCCGCTACGAGGGCGAGTACGTCGCCCGCAAGGTCGGTAAGCGAGCATGAGCATCAAAACCCCTGAGCAGCGTCGCCTCAAGCGTCGTCGCCGTGTGCGCGCCAAGGTGCACGGCACGGCCGAGCGCCCGCGCATCTCCGTCTTCCGCTCCAACCGCGGCATCGCCGCCCAGCTCGTCGACGACGAGACGGGCGTCACGCTGGTCGCGGTGCAGTGGACCGAGGCGGAGCTCCGCGACCTCAAGAAGGCCGAGCAGAGCACGAAGGCCGGCGAGCTGCTGGCGCAGCGCGCCAAGGCCGCAGGAATCGAGACCGCTGTCTTCGACCGCGGCGGCTACCAGTACCACGGACGCGTCAAGGCATTCGCCGAGGCGGTCCGCGAGGGAGGCATCGCCGTATGAAGCACGACAGCTTCGCCGATCGCGTCGTCAGCCCGGCCGGGCTCGACCTCCAGGAGCGCGTCGTCGAGATCAACCGCGTGGCCAAGGTCGTCAAGGGCGGCCGGCGCTTCTCGTTCACGGCCCTCGTGGTCGTCGGCGACGAGAGCTCGGTGGTCGGCGTCGGCTACGGCAAGGCCAACGAGGTCCCGATCGCCATCCAGAAGGGTGTCGAGCGGGCCAAGAAGAACCTGTACCGCGTGCCGAAGCACGGCTCGACGATCACCCACCCGGTGATCGGCGTGTTCGGCTCCGGCCGGGTGCTCCTCAAGCCGGCCTCGCCCGGTACCGGCGTCATCGCCGGTGGCGGCGTCCGCGCCGTGCTGGAGCTCGCGGGCATCCACGACATCCTCAGCAAGTCGCTGGGCACGCAGAACCCGATCAACCTCGTCAAGGCGACGCTGGCCGGCCTGCAGGACCTGCGCACGCCGGAGGAGGTCGCGCAGATCCGCGGCCTGTCGATCGCCGAGGTCCTCGGGCTGAGCACCGACAACGGCGGCGCGGTCGAGACGCTCGACGGCGCCCCCGTCGACGAGGAGCCCGCGGCCGAGGCGCAGGAGGCCGAGGCAGCGCCGGAGGCCACCGTCTGATGCCGAAGGTCACCCAGATCAAGAGCAAGAACGGCTCGAACCAGAAGCAGCTCGACACGCTGCGCTCGCTCGGGCTGCGCAAGATCGGGCACACGGTCGAGGTGCAGGACTCCCCGCAGGCTCGCGGGATGCTGCACCGCGTCCGTCACCTGATCAAGGTCCAGGAGGACTAGGTAGATGGCTGACGAGATCCAGGACGAGCCGATCGGGCTCCACAACCTCAAGCCCGCCCCGGGCAGCCGCCGGCCGCGCAAGCGCGTCGGTCGCGGCGAGGGCTCCGGCCTCGGCAAGACGTCGGGCCGTGGCCAGAAGGGCGCGGGCTCGCGCTCGGGCGCCAAGGACCGTGCGC
The DNA here is from genome assembly GCA_033856495.1 of Miltoncostaeaceae bacterium. Lineage (GTDB taxonomy): Bacteria > Actinomycetota > Thermoleophilia > Miltoncostaeales > Miltoncostaeaceae > JAWVEW01. Next base: position 2,083 of record JAWVEW010000383.1, read on the forward strand.
GGTTCGAGGGCGGCCAGATGCCGATCCACATGCGGATGCGCAAGCTGCGCGGTCCGCACATGAAGAAGTCCATGCCGTTCGAGATGTTCCGCACGCACACCCAGACGGTGAACCTGCAGGACCTCGAGCTGCGGTTCGAGAGCGGCGCCGAGGTCACCCTCGACGCGCTCAAGGCCGTCGGCCTGGGCAAGAAGAGCGACGTCCCGGTCAAGATCCTCGCCAAGGGCGAGATCACCAAGCCGCTGACCGTCCACGCCCACAAGTTCAGCGCCTCGGCCCGCGAGGCCATCGAGGGCGCCGGCGGCACCTGCACGGTCGTCGCCGAGTAGGCATCCGCCACATCCGCTGCATGGCCGAGGGCCCCGGGACTCCGGGGCCCTCGGCCGTGTGGGGCGCGGGCGCGCATGTCGTCGGCGCGCAGTGGCGTCGTCGGTGGTGGTGCACGTGTGGTCCGGGGCATTGACGACGAGCCCACGGTCGGTGCGGGCGCGACCGTCCTGCCGCCGGCCGGGGAGCGGGGCCGGGGTGGGCCTGTTGGGCGCGGTGCGGCCGCGGGGAACGGGCCCACCCGGGCTTCGGCGGCGTGTGAGGGTCCACGTGGGCCTGTTCGGCGCGGTGGGGACGCGGCGTCCGGGCCCACCGACCCACTCGCCGGCGGACGACGTCGGGCGGTCGCG
>JAWVEW010000384.1:0-8485 GCA_033856495.1 Miltoncostaeaceae bacterium
GCCTCGATCGGGCGCATGCGGCGGATCGGGAAGCGGGCCAGGTAGAGCGTCCGAAACACCGATACGACGTCGCGGGCGGCGCTCTCGTGCACGACCAGCGCGCCGCGGCGCAGGCGGCCGTCGAAGCCGACGAACTGCAGGCTGACCCGGCGCAGGCTGGAGAGGCTCACCGGGCAGCCCCGGCGCCACACGCTCGGCGTCATGTCGCTCCGCTCATGGACGCTCAGCGATCGGACCACCGGGCGGAAGTCTGGGAACGCTGCCGCCGCCGCCGGCGGCGCGGGCGCCGCGCTGACCAGGGCCCCGGCGGCTGCCACCACGGCGGGCACCGCGCGCGCGGCGCGCCTCGCGGCTGCGAATGGTAGGAATGTCGCGAGATCCCGCATGGCGTCTGGCATCTCGATCCCTAGGCTGATCACCTGCACCGGCCCCGGAGTGATCGCCTGATTTGGCCCACCCCGCCAGCCTCTCCAAGCCCCACGGTAGTCCACTCGCCGCCAGCCGAAGGCGGCCGACCCGGAGGCGAGGCGGCCGAAATGGGGCCGGCGGGCCGCGGGTCCAGCCTGAGGGCCGAGGTCTGACCGGCGATCTGCGCGCCAGGACGTCCCCTGGGGCGCGATGGAGGACGCACAGCGCGACTCTGACGCTCATAGACGGAGAGGAAGACCGCCGATGGGCGCGATCCGGGCATCAGGCCGGTTCAACCATGAGCGCCGGCACACCGCCGCCTGAACCAGAAAGCCCCGCTGAGCGGGGCTTTTCCTTTCAGGCTCCTCGGGCAGGACTCGAACCTGCAACCCTCCGGTTAACAGCCGGATGCTCTACCATTGAGCTACCGAGGATCGTCGGTGACGGTGATTCTACCCCACCCTCCGGCGGCGGGCTTCCCCCGGTCGGGGGATGCGGCGGCGGCCAGCGCAGGGCGCGCCAGCCGGTGGATGATCACGATCGGCCCCGACTCGTCGCGCCGGCAGGCCACCGGCACGGCCTCGACGCCGTGGCTCCAGCCCAACTCCCCGAGGCCGTCCATCAGGCGCGTGGAGTCGGGACGGCGCGGGTCGGCGATCCAGGCGCCGCCGCCCGGGGCGACCAGCCGCGGAAGCAACTCCAGCAGGGCGTCGACGTTGCGGGTCTCGTAGAGCACGTCGGCCGCGACCACGAGGTCGAAGGGCGCGCGCTCGACCAGCGTCGGCGGCGGATCGCGCCAGTCCACGACGGCAGTCTCCAGTCGCAGGCCGGCTCGTCGCGCGTTGGCGCGCGCGAAGACCAGCGCCTCCGGGTACCAGTCGGTGGCCAGCACCTGGGCGCCGCCGGCCAGCGCCACGATGGCGGGGATCGCGAGGCCGCAGCCCAGCTCCAGGACGCGCGCGCCGGCCAGCGGGACGGCGGCCAGCGCCTCTGCCAGGGCACGCCCGCTCGGCCACAGCTCCGCCCAGTAGGGCAGCCGCTCGTCGTGCTCGTACTCCTCCTCGTCGATCAGGTCCTCCGCGGAGCGCGGCCGCTCGATCGTCAGCTCGACCGACCCGGCGACCACCCGCTCCTCCACCAGGTCGAAGCCGGCGAGGATCGCCGCGTCCGCCGCGTCCGGGGGCTCGCCGCCCTCGCCGGGCAGTCGCGCTATCCTGGCCAGCGGTACGAGACCGAGGAGCGAGAATGAGCGAGACCGCCGCCGCCGTCGAGGCGCCCCAGACCAGCCGCTACGCGCGGGTCTACCTGTGCGAGAAGGGACATCGCACGACCAGCCTCTGGTCGACGCCGACGGTCTGCCACGCCCGTCCGGTGCGCAGCGCGCCCGAGTGCGGGCGGCCCCTCTACCCGGTGGGGGCGCTGCCCGAGCAGGTCATCAAGGCGCTCAACCCGCTGAAGGCCTCCAAGAAGGCGTCCAAGAAGAAGTAGCCCGCAGGCGGGCGCCGGCCCGCCCCCGCCGGGCGCGTGGACGGCCGCGGGAGGGTCCTTCAGGAACCGGCTTCCGCGGCCGCGACCATCCGCTCCATCTCGGCGAAGCCGGGCTCCCAGACGTCGGGGTCGTCGAGGTCGAGCCCCAGCCGCTCCAGCAGGTCGCGCGGCGAGGCCGAGCCGCCGGCGCTCAGGAAGCGCAGGTAGCGCTCGGCGAAGGCCTCCCCCTGGTCGCGGTAGGCCGCATAGAGGGCGAGCGTCGCCAGGTGCGCGAACACGTACGCGTAGGTGTAGAAGCGCGTCGAGATGAAGTGGGGGATGTAGGACCAGCCGAGCCGGTAGCCGGCGGGAAGCTCGACCGCGTCGCCGTAGTAGCGGGCGTTCTGGTCGACCCAGACGGTCCCCAGCCGGTCGGCGGTCAGGGACGCGCCCCGGGCGCGCATCGCGTAGGCCGCCTGCTCGTAGCGGGTGAGCACGGTCTGGCGGAAGACGGTGGCGAAGGAGCCCTCGACCCGCTCTGCGACGAGCGCCCGCCGGGTGGCGGCGTCGGTCTCGTGCGCGAGCGTGTGGTCGAAGGTCAGCAGCTCGGCGAAGGTCGACGGGATCTCGGCGAGCGCCAGGCCGGTGTGGGCGGAGAGCGCGGTCTGCTCGGAGGCGGAGAGCAGGAAGTGCATGCCGTGGCCGAGCTCGTGCGCCAGCGTCATCACGTCGTCCATGCGGTCGGTGAAGTTCATGAGGACGTATGGGGACGCGTCCTGGGAGACCGGCGAGCAGAAGGCCCCGCCGCGCTTGCCCGAGCGCGGCTCCGCGTCGATGCGCCGCTCGTCGAAGAAGCCCCCGGCCAGCTCGGCGATGCGGGGCGAGAAGCGGCGGAACGAGGCGTCGATCATGCTGCGCGCCTCCGGGTAGCCGACTCGGCGCGCCTCGCCGATCGGCGCGTACTGGTCGGCGAGCGTCAGCCGCTCCAGGCCCAGCAGGCCGGCCTTGGTGCGGAACCAGCGCTGGGCCAGCGGGTAGTGCCGCTCGACGGCCTCGAGCATCCGCTCGACGACGCCCCCCGGCAGCTCGTTCATGAGGTGGGTGGCCTCCATCGGCCCGGCGTAGCCGCGCAGCCGGTCCATGGCCAGGCGGTCGCCGACGAGCGTGTCGTAGGTGTGCGCGAGCACCGGCGAGTACGGCTCCAGCGCCGCGTAGAGCGTCTCCAGCGCGCGCTGGCGGACCTCGCGCCGCGGGTCGCGGACGTGCGCCAGCAGGCGGTCGATCGTGTGCGGCTCCTCGCCCTCGCCGGCGTCGAAGGGAATCTCGATCGTGGAGGTGATCTGGCCGAAGAGCGTCTGCCAGGCGCTCACGGCGGCCGGGCCGCGCTCCGAGAGCATGCGCTCCTCGGGCTCGCTGAGCGTGTGGGGCGCGAAGCGCCGCATCGCCACCAGGTGATGGCGGTCGCGGCCGACCTCGGGACTGTCCGCCAGCTGCGCCGCCTGCTCCTCGGGCAGGGCGATCCACTCGAGCTCGAAGAACCGCAGCGCGTTCGCCGCCTCGACGAGCCCGCGGTCGACGGCGGACGAGAGGTCGCGGTTCTCCTCGTCGGTGACGTCGGTCGCCTCGCGCAGGTGGGCGTACGAGGAGACGCGCGAGAGCTCGTTGTCGATGCCGGCCAGCTCGGCGAGGGCCCCGGCGAGCGTCTCCGCGTCGATGTCCGCGAGCGTGCCCCGGTAGCGCTGCTCGAAGCGGCGCGCCCGCTCGAGGCCCGCCTCCAGCCGCGCCCGGGCGTCCGCGGCGTCCCCGATGAGGGGCACCAGGTCCCAGCGCACGCCCTCTGCGTGCCGCGATTCCGGGGCGGCTTCGGCGATGGCCATCGGCTGCGAACGCTAGCGGATCGCCGCCCGGCCGAGCCGGGCCGGCCGGCGGCGATCGAGGAGGCGGGCGGCCGAGCCGGACGGTAGCGGCGGCGCCCCCGTGTCGCCCGGGACGGGCGGGCCGGCGGGCCCGTGGAAGTCCGATCCGCCCGTGGCCAACAGCCGATGGCGGGCGGCGAGCCCCGCATACTCGCTGCGCTCGCCCGGGCCGTGGTCGGGCCGGTGCACCTCGATTCCGCGCAGCCCGACGCCGGCGAGCCGCGCCACCTGGGCGTCGAGCCCGGCGCGGCCGGCGCGCAGGGTGGCCGGGTGGGCCAGCACCGGCACGCCGCCCGAGGCCGCCACCAGGCGGACGGCCTCCTCGTCGCCCAGCGACGCCGCCGGCAGGTAGGCGGGCGCGCCGTCGGAGAGGTAGCGCTCGAACGCGTCGCGCACGTCGACCGCCGCTCCGGCCTCGACGATGGCGGCCGCGATGTGGGGCCGCCCGACCGCGACCCGCGCCCTGGCGGCGACCCGCTCCAGCGAGACGGCGACGCCGAGCTCGCCCAGCCGGGCGACGATCGCGGCCGCGCGCGTCCGCCTGGCCTCCACCAACTCGGCCAGGCGCTCGGCCAGCGGGCGAGGAGCGGGCTCGTCGAAGTAGCCCAGGATGTGGACCGGGCCCGCCGGCCCGCCCGCGCTCAGCTCCACCCCCGGCACCACCACGACCCCCAACCGGCGGCCGGCCCGAAGGGCCTCGGGTACGGCGGCCATCGTGTCGTGGTCGGTCACGGCGAGGACGCCCACCCCCTGGCGGCGGGCCAGCTCCACCAGCGCGGCGGCGCCGAGCGCGCCGTCGGACGCGTCCGTGTGCGCGTGCAGGTCTTCCGCGCCGCGGCCGGGCCCGGTATTCATGCCCGATGGCCCGGGACGAGGCGAAGCTCGTGTACTCGACAGAGGCCGGCCGCGTGCGCGAGGAGCGCGGCCGTCCGCCCGCCGACGACGGCGGCGGCGACGGCGTCGTTCGGATCGCCCGCACGAAATCCGGGCGCAAGGGCAAGACGGTGACCCTCGTGAGCGGCCTCCCGGCCGCGGACCGGGAGGCGGTCGGGCGCGAGCTCAAGCGGCTCTGCGGCTCCGGCGGGGCCGTGAAGGACGGCGTCGTGGAGATCCAGGGCGACCATCGCGAGCGCATCCTCGCGCACCTCGCCGGACGCTACCGGGCGAAGCTGGCGGGCGGTTGAGCACGATCGCTCATCGCTGACCGATACCTGCCCCCGGCGTACACTCGGGTTGTGCGCGACGAGGGAACCGATCCGACCGGCGGGCCGCAGGGAGCGTTGGCGCGCGGCGAGGCCGGCAGGACCGACTTCCGCGGGCTGGGCCCCACGACCGGCGCGCTGCTGGGGCTGGGCGCCGACCTCGGCCGGCTCTTCGACCATCTGGTGCGCCGCCAGGGCAGCCTCACCTTCAGCCAGTACCAGTTGCTCGCGCTGCTCCGGGCAGCCCACCCCGAGCCCCGCGAGCCCTGGGAGCTCGGCCGCGGGCTCGGCAGCGGCTCGGCCCACGTCACCATGCTCCTGGATCAATTGCAGCGCGCCGGGCTCGTCGAGCGCCAGACCCACGGCAAGGACCGCCGGCGGCGCTGGGTGCACCTCACCGAGGCCGGCCGCGAGCGGGTCGAGCAGGTGGCGGAGCGGGTGCGGGCGCTCGAGTCCCGGATCCTCGAGGGCGCCCTCAGGAGCGAGGAGGCGGAGCGGATGGGCGAGCTGGCGGAGCGTCTGCGCGCCGTCCTCGTCGAGCTCACGGCGTCGGACCTGAGCTTCCTGCTTCTCGCCGAGCCGGGACACGAGCCGCACCCGGAGGATCTGTAGGCCGGAGGACGGTCGGCGGCGCGCCCGGGGCGGAGGCTGCCGTCGCGGCTCGGCGGTACGCTACCCCCATGGCTCCGACGCCCCTGCGCCCGCCGTCGCTGCACGAGTCCGACGAGGCGGCGACCCTCGCCTGGCCCAGCGTGTTCGACGCGCCGGCGACGGTCGACCGGGTCTGGACCGATTTCGTCGCCGGCCATCCGGCCGAGGTCCGCACCGCACTGCGCCGGGCGCTCGCGTACGCCCGCGCCGAGCACGGCACCCAGACCCGGCGCGGCAGCGACACCCCCTACTGGGTCCACGTGGTGCGGGTGGCGATGGAGCTCGCGCGCTGGCAGGTGGCGACGCCGGCCCTGCTGCAGGCGGCGATCCTGCACGACACGGTCGAGGACACGCGCGCGACGATCGAGGAGATCCGGGCCGGCTTCGGCGACGAGGTGGCCGGGCTCGTGTCCTGGCTGACCTGCCCGGGCGGCGAGGCCGGGCTGCGCGAGTACTACGAGCGCCTGCAGCGCGAGGGCCCGCGCGAGGCGCAGCTCCTCAAGCTGGCGGACCGGGTGGACAACCTCCGCAGCATCCAGGCGCTGGTGATGCGCACCGGCGACCGCCACCGCCGCTGGGCCGGCGCCTACCTCGCCCGCACCGCCTGGCAGGTGCTGCCGCTCGCGGCCGCGGCGCCCTCCACCGCCCGCGTCGACCTCCTCACGGCGATGGCCGACCTGGCGCCCCTCGTGGCGCCCGAGGGCGTCGGCGGCGAGGCTCCGGCGGCCGGCGCGGGGTCCGGCCGGCCGGCGGCGCGCTGGCCGTGAGCGGGTTCCCGCGGCCGCAGGCGGGCGGCCGGAAACGGGTCGTGCGCTATGCTCCGACGACCGGGCGACCGCCCGGCCCATCCCCAGCACGGTGAACGTAGCTCAGTCGGTAGAGCTCCTGGTTGTGGTCCAGGCGGTCGCGGGTTCGAGTCCCGTCGTTCACCCCTCCCCGGGCCGGAGTTCCGGGCGGGTGTGGCGGAACCGGTAGACGCGCTAGGTTTAGGTCCTAGTGGGGCAACCCATGGAGGTTCGAGTCCTCTCACCCGCATCCTCATGCCTGTAATCACCGAGGTCGTCCCGCTCGAGGAGAACCGCGTCAGGCTCGACGTCGCGGTGCCGGAGGACGAGGTCCGCAAGCGGGTCGAACGCGCCATCCGCAAGATCGGGCGCGAGATCCGCGTCCCCGGCTTCCGCCCGGGCAAGATCCCCGCCCAGGTCGTGCTGAACCGGGTCGGCCGCGAGACCGTCATGCAGGAGATGCTGCGCGACAGCATCGGCGAGTGGTATGCCGAGGCGGTCGCCGATGCCGGCGTCGACCCCATCGACGAGCCCGACCTCGACCTGCCGGACGAGACGACCGAGGCCGAGTTCAGCTTCAAGGCGACGGTCCAGCTGCGGCCGAAGGCCAAGCTCGGGACCTACCGCGGGCTCGAGGTCGTCCGCGAGGAGGAGACGGTCCCGGAGGGGGCGCTGCAGGCGGAGCTGGAGCGCCTGCGCGCCGAGGTGGCGAAGCTGGAGCCGGTCGAGCGCCCCGCCGCTGCCGGCGACTTCCTCACCATCGACTTCGACGGGCGCATCGGCGGGCGGCCGGTGCTCAACGCCAACGCGCGCGACTACCTGGTGGAGCTGGGCGGCCGCCGCCTGGTGGCCGGCTTCGACGAGCAGCTCGAGGGGATGAGCGCCGGCGAGACGAAGACGATGGAGATCGCCTACCCGCAGGAGGACCAGCGCACCGAGCTGGCCGGCCAGACGGTCGAGTACACGGTCAGCGTCAAGCGTGTCCACGCCCGGGTGCTGCCCGAGCTCGACGACGCCTTCGCCCAACAGGCGAGCGGCCACGAGACGCTGGAGGAGCTCGTGGCGGAGATCCAGCGCCGGCTGGAGGAGGCGGTGCGGGCGCGGGTCGACGAGGCCTTCCGCCGCGCCGCCGTGGACGCCGCGGCCGCCGGGGCGACCCTCGAGGTGCCGAAGGTGATGGTGGAGCGGCGGGTAAGCGAGATCCTCCACGAGACCGCCCACCGGCTGCCCGAGGGGATGAGCCTCGAGGACTACATCCGCTCCACCGGCCGCACGCCCGAGCAGCTCATCGAGGAGCTCTCCCCCAGCGCGGAGGCGGCCCTGCGCCGCGAGATGGTCGTGGAGGCGATCGCGGAGGCCGAGGGCCTCAGCGCGGACGACGCCGAGGTCGAGGCGCAGGTGCGCCGCGACGCCGAGGCCACCGAGCGCGATCCCGAGAAGCTGCTGCAGGACCTGCGCGCCGGCGGCGGGTTCGAGGCGGTGCGCCGCGACATGGTCATCGGCAAGGCGATCGAGCTCCTCGCGGAGGCGGCCACCCCGATCACCGCCGAGCAGGCCAAGGCAAAGGACAAGCTCTGGACCCCCAAGGCGCAGGAGCCTGCGGTCGAGGCGCCGAAGATCTGGACGCCCGACCAGCCTCCGCCCAAGTGAAGCGACGGAAAGGCAGCATGTGAGCCCACTGGTCCCGATGGTGGTCGAGCAGACGTCGCGAGGCGAGCGCGCCTTCGACATCTACTCGCGCCTGCTCAACGAGCGGATCATCTTCCTCGGCACGCCGATCGACGATCAGATCGCGAACCTGATCGTCGCTCAGCTGTTGCACCTGGAGAGCGAGGATCCGGACAAGGACATCTCGGTCTACATCAACTCCCCGGGCGGCTCCGTGTACGCCGGTCTCGCCATCTACGACACGATGCAGTTCATCAAGCCCGACGTGCAGACGATCTGCGTCGGCATCGCGATGAGCATGGGGGCGCTGCTGCTGGCCGCCGGCGCGCCGGGCAAGCGCATGGCGCTCCCCAACGCCAAGGTGTTGATCCACCAGGTCTCCAGCGGC
>JAWVEW010000385.1:0-7739 GCA_033856495.1 Miltoncostaeaceae bacterium
ACGAACAGTTGTTCGATACAATGGATGGACCCGCTTCGGGGGCCCCCGGCGCCCCGACGCGGCTTCGGGCGCTGCGCGGTGGTCGCAGCACGCTGGCGCCCCTCGCTTCGCAGGCACCCGACCAGGAGGTCCCCGATGGCGATTGACGTCGCCGGCACGCCGTCCGCGGCCAGCGTCTCCCGCGAGGGGTCCCCCGCGGTGCCGCGGCTCGGCCTCCGCCGCCACTTCACCGCCCCGGGGGTGCACCCCTACGACGAGGTGGCCTGGGAGCGGCGCCCGGCGACGATCGCCGCCGAGGGCGGCGCCACGGTGTTCGAGCAGGACGACGTCGAGGTGCCCACGGCCTGGTCGCAGCTCGCGACCAACGTGGTCGCCTCCAAGTACTTCCGGGGCGCGCTCGGCACGCCGCAGCGCGAGAGCAGCGTGCGCCAGATCATCGACCGGGTGGCGCTGACGATCCGCCGCTGGGGCGAGGAGGAGGGCTACTTCGCCGACCGCGCGGAGGCGGACACCTTCGAGGCCGAGCTGATGCACCTGCTGGTGCGCCAGAAGATGGCCTTCAACTCGCCCGTCTGGTTCAACGTCGGCGCGGTGGAGCGGCCCCAGGCGTCGGCCTGCTTCATCCTCTCGGTCGACGACACCATGGAGTCGATCCTGTCCTGGATCGGCACCGAGGGGATGATCTTCAAGGGCGGCTCCGGCTCCGGGATCAACCTCTCGTCGATCCGCTCGTCGCGGGAGCGGCTGTCCGCCGGCGGCACCGCCAGCGGCCCTGTGAGCTTCATGCGCGGCGCCGACGGCTGCGCCGGCGCGATCAAGAGCGGGGGGACCACCCGGCGCGCGGCCAAGATGGTGATCCTCAACTGCGACCACCCGGACGTCCTCGAGTTCGTCCGCTGCAAGGCGGAGGAGGAGAAGAAGGCCTGGGCGCTCGGCGAGATGGGCTACGACATGTCGCTGAACGGCGAGGCCTGGCGCTCGATCCAGTTCCAGAACGCCAACAACTCGGTCCGGGTCACCGACGAGTTCATGTACGCGGTCGAGGCCGGCGGCGACTGGCACCTGAACGCGGTCACCACCGGCGAGGTGCTGGAGACGATCAAGGCGCGCGACCTGATGCGCGACATCGCCGAGGCCGCCTGGGTCTGCGGCGACCCCGGCATGCAGTACGACACGACGATCAACCGCTGGCACACCTGCCCGGCCACCGGGCGCATCAACGCCTCCAACCCCTGCTCCGAGTACGTCCATCTCGACGACTCGGCCTGCAACCTCGCGTCGCTCAACCTGATGACGTTCGTGGACGACCAGGGCCGCTTCCTGATCGAGGACTTCCGCCAGGCAGTGGACGTGACGATTGCGGCCCAGGACATCCTGGTCAGCCGCGCCGGCTACCCCACCGAGCGCATCGGGGCCAACGCGCGCGCCTTCCGCCAGCTCGGGCTGGGCTACGCGAACCTCGGGGCGCTGCTGATGTCGCACGGCCTGCCCTACGACTCCGACGAGGGCCGCGCCTACGCCGGCGCCGTCACGGCGCTCATGACCGGGCGCGCCTACGAGATGTCCACCCGGCTCGCCGAGCGGATGGGCCCCTTCCAGGGCTACGCGGCCAACGCCGCCCCGATGCAGGGCGTGATCCGGATGCACCGCCGCGCGGTGGACGGCGTCGACGCGGACCTCGTTCCCGAGCCCGAGGTGGTCGAGGCCGCCCGCGAGGCCTGGGACCGGGCGGTGGAGCGGGGCGCCGTCCACGGCTACCGCAACGCGCAGGCCACGGTGCTGGCGCCCACGGGCACCATCGGCTTCATGATGGACTGCGACACCACCGGCGTGGAGCCCGACATCGCCCTGGTGAAGTACAAGAAGCTGGTCGGCGGGGGCGTGATCAAGATCGTCAACCAGACGGTCCCGCGCGCGCTCGCCACGCTCGGCTACGACGACGAGAAGGTGACGGCGATCGTGGCCCACATCGACGAGCGGGAGACGATCGAGGGCGCGCCGGAGCTGCGCGACGAGCACCTGGAGGTCTTCGACTGCGCCTTCACGCCGCTCAACGGCACGCGGTCGATCACCCACCGGGGCCACATCCTGATGATGGGCGCGGTGCAGCCGTTCATCAGCGGCGCCATCTCGAAGACCGTCAACATGCCGGCCGAGGCGACGCCCGCGGAGATCATGAGCGCCTACCTGCTCGCCTGGAAGCGCGGCGTGAAGGCGCTGGCGATCTACCGGGACGGATCCAAGCGCACCCAGCCGCTCTCGACGGGGAAGGCGCTGCCGCAGCCCGCCCAGGCGGCCCGGCCGGTGCGCCGGCGGCTGCCGGACACCCGCGAGGCGATCACGCACCACTTCCGGATCGCCGACCACGACGGCTACATCACGGTCGGCAAGTACGAGGACGGCGGGCCGGGCGAGGTCTTCATGAAGATGGCCAAGCAGGGCTCGACGGTCTCGGGCCTGATGGACTCGCTGGCCATCTGCATGTCGCTCGCGCTGCAGTACGGGGTGCCGCTGCAGGTGCTCGCCGACAAGCTCAGCCACATGCGCTTCGACCCCTCCGGCTACACCGGGAACCCCGACATCCCGCTGGCCAAGTCGATCGTCGACTACGTGGTGCGCTGGCTGTCCTCGAAGTTCCTGTCGGAGGACGACAAGCGCCAGGTCGGCATCCTGACCGAGAACCTGCGCGCCCAGGTCGCCGCCGAGGCGGCCGACGAGCCGGAGGCGAACGGCGGCGGCGCCCAGGTCATCGACCTGGCGCGTGCGCGCCAGGAGGCGCCGCCCGGCCAGACGGCGCTCAACCTCTCGCCGCGCCAGGGCGGCGTGTTCACCTTCAAGATGGAGCAGGACGGGGCGATCTGCGGCAGCTGCGGCTGGACGATGATCCGCTCCGGCACCTGTTACAAGTGCGAGAACTGCGGGAGCACGTCAGGCTGCTCGTAGCCCCGTGCGCCGGAGATGCCCGACGGGCGTTTCCGGCGCCACCCGGCCGTCAGGCTGGACCCGGCGGGTGCGCCCGGCAGAACGTGCGCACGGCCTCGTTGAACGGGTGGGGCCGCTCGAGGTTGCTGATGTGGCCGCAGCCGGGGATCACGACGAGCGTCGTGTCCGCGATCGCCCGGTCGAACTGGCGCGCGACGTCGAGCGGCGAGCGCGCGTCGAGCTCGCCCCAGATCAGCAGGGTCGGCACGGCGATGCGGGGCAGCAGGTCGCGCTGGTCGGTCTCGGCCATCAGGCGCAGCTGGGTCCCGATGCTCTCGGGGCGCACGCCGGCGGCCATCTGCTCCAGCAGCGGGACGAACTCGGTCGGGGGGTCTCCGGCGAAGAGCTCCGGCAGGGTCGGGTCGAATTCCCCAGCGGGTGCCTCCAGCATCCGGCGCACGCCCGCGACCCGCGCCCGCACCTCCTCCTCGGGCAGCGAGCCCTTCCAGCCGGCGTAGGTGTCGGCGAGGATCAGGGTCGCGACGAGGCCGGGATGGCGGCGGTAGAGCTCCTGCACGACGGTGCCGCCCCAGGAGATGCCGGCGACGTGCGCCGGCCCGAGCGCGAGCGCCCCGATCACCGCGGCGAGACAGTCGGCGTAGTCCGCCAGGCCGAAATCCGCGGGCAGATCGGAGGAGCGGCCCGCCCCCGGCTCGTCCCAGGCGACGACGGTGAACTCGTCGGCCAGGGCGGCGAGCTGAGGCTGCCACACGCGACCGTCCTCGCCGGCGCCGTGCACGAGCACCAGCGGCGGCCCCTGGCCCACGCGCTCGTAGGCGATCTCGAGCCCACTCGTCAGGACGACGGTCATCGCCGCCTCCTCTACCCGTACTCGTCATGCCGGCGGAGCCAGAACTGGGACGGGTCGCCCTCGTCGCGGCCCTTCGGGGCCCTGTCGAGGATCGGGTAGTACCCCATCAGGAACTCCAACCCCCGGGCGGTGCAGGAGTACGTGTAATAGACGGTGCCCTCGTCCCGGGCGAAGGCGCTCATGCCCGGCGCCTCGGACAGGTAGCCGGCGACGTCCGTCCCGCTCGCGCTCGCGAGGTGGCTGAGGATCGGCGGCATCCCGGCCTCGACCATCGGCCTCATCATCTCCCGAGCCTGCTCCTCGGTCTGCGAGACGCCGAAATCGAAGTTGAAGTCGCCGTCGGCGGATGACACCCAGGGAAAGCTCCAGCCCATCCGCCGCTTGTAGGCCTGGAGCTTCTCGACCGGGGCGCGTGAGACGTACACCACGGTCACGTCGCGCGCGTTGAGGTGAGCGAGGACGCCATTGACGCTGTCGGCGCTCGACGAGCAGGTCGGGCAGCCGGCCTCGTAGCTCGGCCCGAACATGAAGTGGTAGACGAGCAGCTGGGAGCGGCCGTCGAACAGCTCCGCGAGCGTCCTCGTGCCCTCGTCGGTCTGGAATCGGTAGTCCTTCGTCACCGGGACCCAGGGCAGCTCGCGCCGCTGGCGCGCGAGCTCGTCGCCCAGCCGGGTCAGCTCCTTCTCGCGTACGAGCAGCTCCTCTCGGGCGGCAAGCCACTCCTCGCGGGTTCCCACCGTGTGATCCGTCATGCGGTTGCCTCCGCGTCGGGTGCGGCGCTGCGCCGTAGTGTTCCCGTCAGGGCCCGGCACGGACACAGGGGGCGGCTCTTCTGGAGATGAATGGCTTCCCCCTGACGGGCTGCTGCAACTGCGGGGCCGTCAGGTTCGAGGTGACCGAGCCGCTCGTCGTCGCCAGCTATTGCCACTGCAAGCGCTGCCAGCGTCGCAGCGGAGCGGCGGCCTCGGCGAACGCCCACCCCGCACCCGGGACGTTTCGGATCGTCGCGGGCGAGGACAGGCTTCGCGTCTGGAAGCCGGCCCGGGGCGGCGAGAAATGGTTCTGCGGCGACTGCGGCTCGTCGCTGTTCGGCCGCAACCCCGATCACGCCGATCCGATCGGCATCCGGATGGGGGCGTTCGACGGTGATCCGGGGATCCGGCCGAGCGTCCGCCAGTTCGTGGCCCATGCCGCGCCCTGGGAGCCGATCGCCGACGACGGATTGCCCCGCCACCCCGAGAGCCGCCACACGCCGAGCTGACGCGCGCGCTCGACCCCGCTGCTCAGCCGACCAGGTCGATGACGAACACCAGCGCCTCTCCCGGCGCGATGCCCGAGCCGGGCGGGGGCGTGTTGCCGTAGGCCAGCTCGGCCGGGATCACCAGGAGGCGCCGGCCGCCCGGGCGCATCCCCGGGATGCCCTGCTGCCAGCCGGGGATGACCCGCCCCAGCGGCAGGCGCAGCGGCGTGCCCCGGTCCCACGAGGCGTCGAACTGGTTGCCGCTCGACCAGCCGAGGCCGACGTAATGGGCGTTCACCGCCCCGCCGGGGTTGACCGGCGCGCCGGAGCCCTCGCTGACGTCGTGAATCACCAGCTCCGCCGGCGGCTCGCCCCCGGGGAGGCTGACGTTGGGCTTCGCGCCGAGCTCCCCTTCCACGGTCACGCCTGCCGCGTCGCCCATGCCGCCTCCCTCGTCGTCCCGTCGCCGTTGCCCCCGGATACTCGCGCGCCTCCCGCCGGCGCGCCCCGGCGGGCTACGGCGCCGGTTCGGGGCGACGCAGGGGCGGCGCGGTCGCCCCCTCCTCCGCCTCGTCCCACTCGTCCGGGTCGTCGGCCACCGGCCGGGGCCGGCGCAGGGCGGCGGCGGTCGCCCCCTCCTCCGCCTCGTCCCACTCGTCAGGGTCGTCCGGAGCGACCGCCTGCGGTGGGCGGAGCGCCGCCGCCGTCGCCCCCTCCTCGGCCTCGTCCCACTCGTCCGGGTCGCTGGTGATGAGCGGGCGCTCCGGCGCCGCGGTCGCCCCCTCCTCGGCCTCGTCCCGCGGGGCGGGGTCGTCGGCGTCGGGGATCGGGTCTCGCCTCTCGTGTTCCACCGTCGCCTCCTCGCTGCGGCGCATGCCGGGTGAATGTCCGGACTCCCGCGCGCACAAACGCGCGCCCCGGGGCGGGGCGGCCCCACGGCCGGTCCTAGGACCTACGTCCGATTGAGGATCGGACCGGCCATCGGCCACCGTTGCGAGGCCACCGAAAAGACGGACCACCCGAAACAGGGAGACGCCAGTGACACCGCCCCTCAGCCCACAGCCCCGCCGCTTCCGATCCCGTTCGCTGGTACTTTCCGCGGCCGCGGGCCTGGCCCTGTGCGCATCGCTCACGGGCGTGGCCGCCGCGCGGGGCGGCGGCGGTGCCGACGATCGCCAGGGGCTCGAGCACAACGTGGAGATGGACCACCTCCGCTTCGCGCCGGCGCGCATCGTCGTCCGGCCCGGCCAGCTGGTGGTCTGGAAGAACAGCGACCGCGTTCCCCACAACGCCTTCTCGCTGCGTCAGGTCAACGGCCGCCCGGCCTTCATGACCAAGACCGGCGGCCGGCGCGCCCTGCTCACCGCCCGCGCGCCGCGGCGACCGGGAACGTACGCGTACATCTGCACGGTGCACCCGGGCATGCACGGCGTGCTGATCGTCCGCCGCTGACCCCGTCGACGGGGCGGCGAACGCGCCGCTACTTGAAGCGGAAGGTGATCCGGCCCCGCGAGAGGTCGTACGGCGACAGCTCGACCTTGACCCGGTCGCCCGGGAGGATGCGGATGTAGTGACGCCGCATCCGGCCCGAGATGTGGGCGAGCACGCTGTGGTGGTTGTCGAGAGCGACGCGGAACATCGTGTTGGGGAGGGCCTCCGTCACCTCGCCCTCCATCTCGATGCTCGGCTCCTTCTCCTTGATGGCCATGCTTCCTCCGGACTGGGGTGTCGGGCGCCAGACCGGCTTGCCGGCGGCGCCGCCCTGCGACGGGTCGCGCGCGGCCGGCGAGGCGGCGGCGCGCTGGCCCTCAGGCCCCGTTCTCCGATGGCGCGTCCCCGCTCCGGCGAAGGCCTGCACGAGCACGCCGGGCCGAGGCGGCCCACCGACGTCGGGCATCCCGCGTTCGGGCGCCCCGTGCCGGGGCGCCCCGGAATCGTACCGCAGGCGCCCCGGCTGCGGTCAGGCGCGCTGACGCCGCCGCCGCCTCTCCGGTCGTCGCTCCCATCGGGCGTCAGCGCCCTGTGAGCGAGCGCACCGAGCGTCCTCCCGCACGGTTCATTCCGGCTCGGCGAGGGGTCCGAGCGGCCGTCGCCTCCGGCGCAGGCGACGTGCCGGCGGCCGACGGCTCCCCGTGGAAGGGGAACGCCAATCCAGCATCCACGAACGCTCGTCCGGCGCCGCCTCGCCGTTTGCGCGGCGGCCCTGACGTTCGCCGCCGCCGCGGCGGTCGGCGTCGATCCACCGACCGTCTCGCAGGCGGTGCTGCCGGGCAACGATCATGTCCGACGTGAGCGCCGCACGGCAGAGCGCCCAGTTCGGCGTCGCGGACTCGGCCGATCGGAAGTGCGCCGGCGCCCACACGCTCGACCTGGCGCTGACGGAAAACGAGAGCTGCAACACGGACGCGGCCGAGGCCCCCGGGCGCCTCCGAGCACCTCAGAGAGCCGCGCTGGAGACGAACCTCTCCCGTCGCGGGTTCTGGTTGGCGGTGGCCGGCGGGCCCCGGCAGCTCACGCTCTTCGAGCAGGCCGATCGCCTCGGCGTCTTCACCGTCGAGCCCGGCACGTCGCGGGCCTACCGCGCGTCACCCCCGAGCGGCGGGCGCATGCCAGCGGCGATTACGTCGCGCGGCGTTTCGCTAAGCCGGGGGCGAGGCGATGCCGTACGCCGCCTCCAGCGGACGCCCATTTCTGAGCGCGTCAAGA
>JAWVEW010000386.1:0-5378 GCA_033856495.1 Miltoncostaeaceae bacterium
AGGAGGCCGAGGCGATGGCGGCGCCGCCGGGACCGGAGGGCTTCGGGCTGATCGCCCTGTCCGCCGGCGAGCCCGAGCAGGCGGTGGCGCTGGCCCGCTACGAGCGCGCGCCCGGCGCGAGCGAGGCGGAGCTCGCCGTCGCCGTGGACGACCGCTGGCAGGGGCTGGGCCTCGGCACCGGCCTCATCGAGCGCCTGCTCGCCCGCGCCGCGGACGACGGCCTCGACGCGCTGTGGGCCACCGTGCTGCCCAGAAACCGCAGGATGCAGACGGTCTTCCGCGACCTCGGCGCGAACGCGCGCGTGACGGCAGGCCGGGACGAGGTCCTCGTGAGGCTGCCGACGCGGTCGGACGAGGGGCTCGAGGAGGCTCAGATCGGGCGCTTCGCCGCGTTGGCCGCGGCGTCGCTCGAGCCGCTCTTCCGCCCGAGGGCGATCGCGGTGGTGGGCGCCTCCCGCGATCCGTCCTCGCCCGGGGGGGCCGCCTTCCGCGCGCTCCTCGGAAGCGGGTTCCCGGGACCGGTCCACACCGTCGATCGCGCGGGCGGCGAGGTCGCCGGGCGGCACGCCTCTCCGGCGCTGGCGATGCTGCCCGAGCCGGTCGACCTGGCGGTGATCGCGGTGCCGGCCGAGGAGGTGCCGGCGGTGGCGCGCGAGGCGGCCGCCTGCGGGGTGCGCGCCATCGTGGTGCTGTCCTCCGGCTTCTCCGAGACCGGCCCGGCGGGGGCCGAGCTGGAGGCGCGGCTGCTGCACATCGCCCGCACCACCGGCATGCGGGTGCTCGGCCCCAACTGCCTCGGGATCGCGGTCAACGACGCCGGGCGGCCGTTCGACGCCACCCTCGCCCCCGGGCCCATCCCGCGCGGCCACCTGGCCTTCGCCTCCCAGAGCGGTGGCCTCGGGATCGGCGCCCTCGGCTTCTGCGCCTCACGGGGCATCGGCCTCTCCGCCTTCGCGAGTCTCGGCAACAAGGCCGACATCTCCTCGAACGACCTGCTCGCATGGTGGGAGCGGGACGAGTCGACCCGGGCGATCCTGCTCTACCTCGAGGGCTTCGGGAACCCGCGCCGCTTCGCCCGGTTGGCGCGCCGGGTGGCGCGCACCACGCCGATCGTCGCGCTCAAGGGCGGGCGCGGCGGGGCCGGCGTGCGCGCAGCCGGCTCGCACACGGCCGCGCTCGCCGCCGGCGAGGCGGCCACGGACGCCCTCTTCGAGCTCGCGGGCGTGGTCCGCGCCCACAGCGTCCAGGAACTCTTCGAGGTTGGCCAGTTGCTGTCCAGCCAGCCCCTCCCCGCCGGCCGGCGGGTGGCGATCCTCTCGAACGCCGGCGGCCCCGGAATCCTCGCCGCCGACGCCTGCGAGGCCGCGAGCCTCTCCGTCCCCCGATTCGACGGGGCGCTGCGCGCGCGGCTCGCGGCTGCCGTGCCCACCATCGCGGGGACGAGCAACCCGGTCCACCTCGGCGCCGGCGCGGGAGCGGCCGCGTTCACGGCGGCGGGGGAGGCGATCGTGGCAAGCGGTGCAGCGGACGCGCTGCTCGTCGTCTGCACGCCTACGAACGGCGGCGACCCCGACGCCGTCGCCGCGTCCGTGGAGGCGCTGGCGGACGGACGTCTGACCGTGATCGGCTGCCGGCTGGGCCAACCGCGCCCGCCCACGCCGGCGGACACCCGCTGGCCCGTGCCGTGGCTCGACTTCCCGGAGGACGCAGCTCGCACGCTGGCCCTCGCGGCCCGCGCCGGAGAGGCCGCCCGCCGCCCGCCGGACCCCGCTCCGGCGCTGTCGGACGTGGATCCGGCCGCGGCACAGGAGGCGCTCGAGTCGGCGGCGCCGGGAGCCTGGCTCGATGCGCTCGCGGTCGAGCGTCTGCTCCTCGCCTACGGCCTGCCCCTCGCCCGGGCGCGGCTGGTCCAGGAGGTGGCCGGCGACGGCCTGGACCTGATCGTGGGAGCGACCGCCGATCCGCTCTTCGGCCCCCTGGTGCTCGCGGGCATCGGCGGCGCGCAGGCGGAGCTCTGGCGCGACAGCGCGCTGGCGCTGGCCCCGGTGGGCCGCCGCACCGCCGAGGGGCTCTGGGCACAGCTGCGCGGCGCCCGGCTGCTCGACGGCTGGCGGGGCTCGCCTGCGGCCGACCGCGCGGCGCTGGCCGACGTCGTCGTCCGCATCGGCCGTCTCGCCGCCGACCAGCCGCTGCTCGCCGAGCTCGACTGCAACCCCGTGCGGGCGCTGGGACCCGGTCGGGGCGTCCTGATCCTCGACGCTCGCGCCCGCCGGAGCGCCCACTAAGCTCTACCCGGTCGCCTCCGCGGGCGCGAGTTCACGAAGCGTCGCCAGAAGCCATGGGTGATCGTCCCCCATTCGCGGGACGCAGTCGATGAGCGCCCCCCGAAGCGATGCGTAGAGCGGGACGCAATCCTCCGGCGCCCGACCGATCAAACAGCAGCGCCAGCCGCGGCCGGGCACCGGCTGAACGAGCAAGACGCTGCCATCGGGAGCGTCGAGCCGCTGCCCCGGAGATCCCCCGGGCGCCGCGATGGGCGCCGCGAGCGGACCGGCATGGGCGGCCGTGGTGTTCAATGGTCCTGCCGACGCAACATGGCCAGCTCGTGGGCGTAGCGGTGACGCAGGACGATGTAGACATCGGCGTCGTCCGCCAGCAGGGGCTCGTGCCGTTGCAGGCGCTCGGCCACGCGCAGCGCGAGCCGCACGTCCTGCGGCGCCTCGCGTCCGATCACGATCCCGGCGAGCATCATCGCCTCGGCTTCCTGGAACGTGCCCATGTCATCGTCTCCCGTCGCCGATCGCCTGCCGCCGGCCGGGTGGCCGACCCTCGACCCATCTTCCCGCCCTACCGGGCGTCCGGCATCGTCGATCGCACGGATCTCGGATGCGGATGACCCGCGAATCGTCGGCCGGCTTCGGAGCCGATGACCGGCCTGAGCTCGCGCTCCTGGCGGTCGGTGTGCCGCACGAGGAGTCCTGCGATCGCCTCGAGCAATTCGCGGTCCGGGGCGCCCGCCTCCAGCGCCACCTGCAACCTGCGAGCCAGCACCTGCAGCCACTCATGCTCGGCCAGGGTCAGCGTCACCGCCTCGGAGGGAGCATGGTGGGAAACCATGAGCGGGAAGAGGGTCCGCTCCTCGTCCCGGCAATGCGGCAGCACCTCCCGCTCGAAGTAGCGGAGAAACGCTCGTCCTGCCTCCCGGCGGGCGCGAGTGCCTCCGTGCGCCGCCCTTCCGAGCGCCCGCGCCCGGGCGAGGGCCCTCTGGTGGTGGATGGAGACGTCCGCTGGTGTCGCGTCGCCCCTTGCCATGTTGGCCACCTTCGATCGTGGGAGTCTCGGTCCAGACGCCGGGGGGCCGCGCCCGCTGATCCGACTGCAGGCTCACCTTTGCAGCGACCGCGCGTCGTCGGCAGCGGGGTGACCCCCGAACGGACTGCGGGATAGCCGACATCCAGCCTGCTGCATCCACTGACCGGGCGCGGCCCGACGCTCGACGAGCACGCGTCCCCGACCGCGCGAGGGAGGGGACCGCCTTCTCGGTCGCCCTCGCGGAGCGCCTGGGCATGGCTCCCTCCGACGGCACGCGCCTGGTGGGGGCCGTCCGCCGGCACGACCTCATGCGCCAGGCCGTGGCCGACGTGTTCATGCCTCTCGTGCGCGACCGGGCCAACCGGCTCCGCCTGCCGTTGGGAGACGCCGAGCGGCTGGTGGCACGCGCCCGCTGCGCCGTTCCCTGACCGGGCGCGATCCGCTCCACTCTCGACGAGTGCTGGGGGCGGGAATCAGCCCGGTCGGTCGAGCAATCCCGCCTCGATCGCGTGGCGCACCATCTCCGCCCTGGAGCCGGCCCGCAGCTTGATCATCACGTGGGAGCGGTGGGTCTCGACCGTGCGCACGCTCACCACCAGCGCCGCGGCGATCTCCTGGTTGGTGTAGCCGAGCGCCAGCATCCGCAGCACCTCGCGCTCGCGCGCCGACAACTCGTCGACTGGCCGGGCGGCGACCGGGGCGGCGAGTACCGCCCCGAGCGCGGGGTGCAGGTAGCGCTCGCCGGCGGCGACCGCCCGAATCGCCCGCACGAGCTCCTCATCGGCGGCGGTCTTGACCACGTACCCGGCCGCGCCGGCCTCGAAGGCGCGGCGCACGTCGTCGGCCTCGGCGTGCATCGAGAGCACCAGCACGCTCAGCTCGGGCCGGCGCTCGCGGAGCCTGGCGATGCCGGCGAGTCCGCCCATCCCCGGCATCTCGAGGTCCATGAGGACCAGGCTCGGGAGAAGCCGCTCCACCGCCCGCAGGGCCTCCTCGGCGCTTGCGGCCTCACCCACGCAGTGCAGGTCGTGCTCGCGCTCGAGGAGCAGCCGCAGCCCTGAGCGCAGCACCGCGTGGTCGTCGACGATCAGGATGCGGACAGCGTCCGGGGAGTCCGACCGCGGCAAGGTCATTGCTCGAGTATGAGGTCCACGATGACGGCGGTGCCCGCGCCCGGCGAGGACTCGATCCGGATCTGCCCGCCCAGGAGCTCCACCCGTTCGCGGATGCCGGCAAGACCGAGGCGCGCCGTGGCGGCGGTCGGGTCGAAGCCGAGGCCCTCGTCCTCCACCACGAGCCGAAGGCGGCCGCCGAGGGCGGTCGCGAGCACGCTCGCGCGGGTGGCGCCGGAGTGGCGGGCGACGTTGGTGAGCGCCTCCTGGACCACGCGGAAGAGCGCGATCTCGGTCTGCTCGGGAAGCCCGGCCGGCAGCCCGTCGAGCGCCAGGTCGACCTCGATCCCGCTCGAGTCGGCCATCCGGGTCGCCTGACGGGTGATCGCGCTCTGGAGGCCGTGCTCGCGAAGGCCCGAGGGGCGAAGCTCGGTGGCCAGTTCGCGAAGGCTCGCCGCGGCGGCGTTGACCTGGCGGCGAAGCTCGGCCAGGCGCCCGCGCATGCCTTCTTCCAGGAGCTCGTCCTCGAGCGCGCGCAGGTGAAGCGCAAGCCCCGTCAGCACCTGGCCGGCCTCGTCGTGAAGCTCGCGCGCGATCCGGGCACGCTCGGCCTCCTGGGCCTCGATCGCGCGCCGGTGGCCGTCGGCGGCCGCGCGCTCGCGCGCCTGGGCGGCCTGGACGGCGGCCGAGCTCAGGAGCCGCTCGCGCTCGTCGGCGAAGGCTCGGGCGTTTCCGAGCGCGATCGCGGCGTGGCTCGAGAAGGTGGCGAGCAGCCGCCGGGCGGCGGCGTCGAAGGGCCGGGAGCCGACCGCCGCCAGGAGCCCCACCTGCTCGCCGGCGATCACGAGCGGAGCGACCTCGGCGGCGGCGGCGCCGAGCAGCTCGCGCAGCCGCTGGGGGACTGCGGTGGCGGCGAGCGGCAGCACCAGCGCCTCGAGCGCCAGCGCCCCGAGG
>JAWVEW010000387.1:0-4353 GCA_033856495.1 Miltoncostaeaceae bacterium
CAACTCGCGGGAGCGGGAGCTGCGCCGGCGCGTCGGCGCAGCGGCGTCGGGCTGGCTGAGCGCCGGGCGCCCCCGACGGGAGGCGCTGCGCGTCGCATTGCGCCTGACCGCGCGAGCCGCGACCCTCGAGCTGCACGAGGCCACGCTCGACGTGGCCGAGGCGCTCGTCGACCAGGCGGAGCCGAGAGCGGATGCGCTGGCGGCCGACTACACGTACCTCCAGGCCGCCCAGCCGACCACCATCGGGCACCTCCTGCTGGCCCACGCCTACCCGGCCCTGCGCGACGCCGAGCGCCTGCGCCGGGCCCACGGCTGGCTGGACCTCAGCGTGGCCGGCTCGGGCGGCAGCGCGGGCTCCCGCTGGCCGCTCGACCGCGAGCGGCTGGCCGAGCTGCTCGGCTGCGCCGGGATCGTGACCCACGCCCGCGACGCGATGTGGCAGGCCGACGGCTACGTCGAGCTGGCCGCGGCGGTGGCGATGGGCGCTACCCATCGCGCCCAGCTGGCGCAGGACCTCGAGATCTTCGCCAGCGCCGAGTTCGGCTTCGTCTCGCTCGCCGACGGCCACAGCCGGGCCAGCGCGCTGATGCCGCAGAAGCGCAACCCCTACGCGCTGGCCGTGGTGCGGGCGGCCGCCGCGTCGGCCGCCGGCGACCTCGCGGGCCTGTTCGTGGCGCTCCACACGGGCTCGGCCCGCACGGACCACTTCCACGCGCTGAACGGCGTCGTGCCACGGCTCCTGGACGGCGCGACCGCGTCGACCAGGCTCGCCGCGGCGGTGGTGCGCGGGCTCCAGATCGACGAGGAGCGCATGGCCCGCGCGGCCCGGGAGGGCTTCACCACCGCCGCCGACGTGGCCGACCTGCTCGCCCAGCGGGGCGGCATCGACTATCGCTCGGCGCATACGGTGGTGGGGCGGGCGGTGCGTGCGCTGGCCGACGAGGGGCTGCCGCCCGACGCGTTGACGCCGGCGCGGCTGGCGGCCGCCGCCGCCGAGGCGCTGGAGGACGGGGGGGCCGTCGCCGCGCTCGACCCGGCGGCGCTCGCGGATGCGCTGGACCCTGAGGCGGCGGTGCGCGCGCGCCCGCAGGCGGGATCCTGCGCGCCGGCCTCGATGGCGGCGATGCTCGCGGACTGCCGCGCCCGCCTGGCCGAGGGTCGGCGGCTCGGCGCGACGGCGCGCGCCCGCGCGGCGCGGGCCGAGGAGCGGCTGCTCGCGCACGCCGCCCGTCTGGCCGGCCGGGTCGGGTGATCGGCGGCGGGGCGCCGCCCTCCCCGGCGCCCGCCCCCGTCGACGGGAGCCGGCCGGCCGGCGCAGGCGCGGGGAGCGTCCGCCCCGCCCTCACCGCGCTGCTCGACGCTCACGCCTTCCTGACGCGCCTGCCCCTTCCCGGCTGGCGCCGCCGCGGGGCCCTGAGCGGGGCGGACCCCGCCGACGCCGCCCGCTTCGGCCGCGCGGCGATCGCCTTCCCGCTGGTCGGCGTCACCGTCGGCGGGCTCGCCGCCCTCGCCCTCCTCGCCGGCAGCTCGCTGGGGCGGCCGTTCGCGGCGGTGGCAGCGCTCGCGGTCGCGGCGGCGGTCACGGGGGCGCTCCACGAGGACGCGCTGGCCGACGTGGCCGACGGGCTGGGCCCGCACGATCGCGCCCGGCGGCTCGAGGTCATGCGCGACCCGCGGGTGGGGTCCTTCGGGGCGCTGGCGATCGTGCTCTCGGTGGCCGCCCGGCTCGCGCTGCTGATCCGGTTGCCAGCCGGCGACGCTGCGCTGGCCCTGGTCGGCGCCCACGTGCTGGCGCGTTGGGCGCCGCTGCCGCTGGCCGCCGCCATCGCGCCGGCGCGCGGCGCCGGGGCCGGCGCGCTGCTGCGGCCCGGGTGGCCGCGGGTCGGCATCGCGGCGCTCGTGGCGGCGGCGCTCGCCGGCGCCCCGCTCGCCGCCCTCTCGCCGGCCGCCGCCGCGGCCGCGGCCGGGGCCGCCGTGGCGGTCGCCGCGCTCGCCGGCCTCGGCTGGCGGCGGGCCTTCGGCGGCGTGACGGGCGACACCCACGGAGCCACCGTCCAACTCGTCGAGATCGCCGTCTACGCGGCCGCCGTCGCGGCGGCGTGACCGGCGGGGCGGTCCGCGTGGTCGCCGTCCGCCACGCGGCGGTCGGTCCCGCGGCGGCCGGGCGCTGGGCGGGCTGCCGCTTCGACCCCGACGCCGACCCGGCAGCGCTATGGGCCCTGCGGCCGACGCTGCTGGAGCTGGCCCGCGCACACCCGCCCGCGCGCGTGGTCGCCTCGCCGTCGCGCCGCGCCCGCCAGACGGCGGCCCTGCTGGGGCGGCCGGTGGAGGTCGATGCGCGGCTCGCGGAGCGCGACTTCGGGGACTGGGAAGGGCTGTCGATCGCCGAGTGCCTGGCGACGGTCGACCCCGATGCGCTGGCCGACGCCGAGCGCTACCTGGCGATCCCGATCCCTGGAGCCGAGCCGGCCGCGTCCGTGCTCGCGCGCGGGCGCGCGCTCTGGGAGGAGCTGGCGGCGGCCCAGGGCGTCGTCTGGTGCGTGGGCCACGGCGGCAGCGTTCGGGCGCTGATCGCCGCCGCTCGGGGCGTCTCCCTGGCGGAGGCGTTCCGCAGGCCGCTGCCGCCGGGGGCGGTGGTCCTGCTCCCCCAGGCCGGCGGGCCCGCCGGGGCGTAGCGCGGCCGCGGCGAAGCTCCGCTTCGGGGTCACGCAATCCGGGTATGAGGGCTCGCGCACGCCCCGCCGAGGGGAGACCGCCGGAGTAGGTGACGGCCACGGCGGTCCACGGACGAGCGGAGGCGGCGATGAGACGGAATGCCCGGCGGGTGCGGTCGGCGATGGCTGTGGCGGTGGGCATTGCGGCGATCGGCGCCGTGCCGGGGATCGCGGCCGCCGACGGGGGCCTGCACGTCTCCGCGTTCCGGGGGCCGTCGAGCGTGGTCGCCGGAGACCGCGCGGCGGTCGCCGGCCGCGTGGCGCCGCCCGCGGCGACCCTCGTGATGCTTCAGCGGCTGCTGCCCTCGGGCGCCTGGGCGCCGTTCGTGACGCTCCAGGCGGGGCCGGACGGCCGCTTCGCCGCCGCCCTGCCGCTGCGCGAGAGCGTCACGCTGCGGGCAGCCGTGCCGATTCCGGGGGGCGGCCTCTTCCCCGGTCCCCAACGGGCCATCGCCATGAGGCGGGCGATCGACCTCTCCGTCGTCGCGCTCCCCTACCGGGCGATCGCCGGCCAGCCGCTCGACGTCGTCGTCCGCGTGCGGCCGGCCACGAGCGGCGAGCGGCTCAGCCTCG
Source organism: Miltoncostaeaceae bacterium (assembly GCA_033856495.1). GTDB lineage: Bacteria > Actinomycetota > Thermoleophilia > Miltoncostaeales > Miltoncostaeaceae > JAWVEW01. The sequence continues at coordinate 3,288 of JAWVEW010000387.1, forward strand.
AGGGCTCCAGCGGCGGGCCGTTCCGGCTCCTGCGCCGGTTGCGCGTCGGCGCCGGCGGGACGGCCCGGGGCACCGTGACGGTGGCGTCCGGCGGCCGGTGGCGCTTCCGGGTGAGCGCGTCCGCCGAGCACGGGCGGAACGGGGGAGGCGCGGCGACCTCGGCCCCGCTCGCGATCCACGGCCCCAACCCGCACGGGGTGCCGGCCGGCGCCCCGAACTACATCGTCCAGGTCCTCCACGAGACGCAGATCTACTACTACGAGGGCGGTCGCCTCGTCCGCGTCTTCCCGGTCGTCTTCGGGAAGCCGTCGACGCCCACGCCGGTCGGCTCCTTCCGCGTCCTCGCCAAGGGTCCCGGCCCGCGGTCGGTCTTCGGCCCGCTCGTCCTCTGGTACCACCGCGGCTACGGGATCCACGGCACCGATCAGGAAAGCCTGCTGGCGCTCGACTGGCGCTACTACTCGCACGGCTGCACGCGCAACTACAACGCCAACATCCTGTGGCTCTGGCCGCGCGTGCCGGTGGGAACGCCGGTACTCAACCTCGCATAGCCGTCCCCGGGCGCGCGCGGCCGCGGGCGGAGGGCCGCGTCGCCGAGGAGCCGGCTCACGACATCGAGTGGGCCTTCGTCGCCGGAGAGGTGGTCCTGCTCCAGCGGCGTGCGATCACGCGGCTCCCGCAGCAGGCGGCGAGTCAGTCCTGAACCGGGCGCCGATGGCTCACGTCTTCTGCGACTTGACGTAATCGATGTAGCCGCGCACGTCCGCGGCGGGCTCCGTGTACGCCGCCCCGAGGGCCTCCTCCACGGCGGACATGTAGTCCGTCGCCCAGGCCGGGAACTCGTAGTCGATCGCCTGCAGGAACTCGAGCGACGCCGCCATGCGGATGTCGGCGATCGAGGGAGCTGCGCCGCCGGTGAACGTCCTGCCGTCGAGGAAGAACCGGCGGTACGCCTCGAGGGGCGCGGCGAGCGCCGCGGCGGCGTCGTCCTGCGCCTTGGCCTTCATGGCGGCGTCGGCGTCCGACGAACCGACTTCGCCCGCGTACTGGGGAAAAGACAGCGTGG
>JAWVEW010000388.1:0-5695 GCA_033856495.1 Miltoncostaeaceae bacterium
TGAACTCGAACACCGTGTGGGTGTAGTAGTCGAAGCCGCGGACGAGCATCGGGTCGAGCTCGTAGGCGACGCCTAGGGCGTCGAGGGCCGCCAGCACCCGATCGAAATGCTCGCGCGCCTCCGGCGAGAGGGCGTCGAGGAGCTTGGGGGCCTCCGCCACGATCGCGCGCACCCGTGCGTCCTTGCTGTCGAAGAGGCGCAGGGGATTGTCGCGCAGCCGCTCCCGGCCCTCGGCGCCGAGCTCGCCGGCGAAGCGCTCGAGGTACGCGACGAGCGCCGCCCGATAGGGCTCCCGGCTCTCGGCGTCACCCATGCTGGAGACCGCCAGCCGCACGCCGGGGACCTCCAGCCGACCGTAGAGGTCTGCCAGGAGCGTGATCGCCTCGGCGTCGAGCAGGGGGTCGTCGCTCCCCAGCGCCTCGGCCCCGAGCTGGTAGTGCTCGCGGAAGCGCCCCGCCTGGGGCGCCTCGTAGCGGAACATGGGCGCCAGGTACCAGAGCTTCACCGGCGCCGACAGCTTGTGCATGCCGTGCTCGACGAAGGCCCGGGCCACCGGCGCGGTGCCCTCGGGGCGGAGCGTCAGGCTGCGCCCGCCGCCGTCGGTGAAGGTGTACATCTCCTTGCGCACGACGTCGGTGGTCATGCCGACTCCCCGCAGGAAGACCTCGGTCTCCTCGAAGGTGGGGGTCACGATCCGGGCGTAGTTGTAGGCGGCGAAGCGCTCGCGCGCCGCGTCGATCACGCGCTCTCGCACCCGCGCCTCGGCGGGCAGGATGTCCCGCGTTCCGCGCGGAGGCATCCGGCTGGTTAGCGGCCGGTCGCGGCCGAGCCGGCCTTGCGCCGCTCGAGCTTCCGCATTTGCGCGCGGTAGCGCAGGCGGTCGAAGAAGATGCCGAGCGGGATCGAGAGCACGAAGAAGATCGCCACCAGCACCCCCGCGGCGGCGGGCGGATCGCCAGCGACCGTGACCAGCAGCACGTAGAGGATGGCCGCGAAGACCAGCGAGCGGACCAGGATCGACTTGAACGAGGAGCGCTTGGGCAGGCCGCGGCCGCCGCCCGACGACCGTCCGGACGCCCTGCCGGAGGTGGTGGTCGGCTTGGCCTCTGGGCGGCGCGGCGCCGGTGGTGGCCCGGCGGTCGGACGCCGGCGGCGCCGCTTGGCGATGCCCGCTCCTTCCTCAGCTGGTGCGACGAAGCGCGGGCATCTTAGCCTCCAGCACCTGGCCGGGTCGGAAGCCCCGGAGCCGCAGCGCGCCCGGGCTGCTGCCCCGCAGGGCGGCGCCCGGGATCAGGCCGACCAGCTCGCTGTCCCCCCCCTCCACGCCCAGGCGGGCGGCCTCCCGACGCACCGCCTCGACCGCCTGGGCCGGGCTCGTGACCGTGTAGTCCTCGAGGTTCATCGAGACCTGGGCCATGCCCGCCTCGGGCAGGTAGAAGCCGAGCGCGCGGACGCCCGGCAGCCCGCCGCCGGCCTCGCGCACCCGCGCCGCGATCACCCGCGCGTCGACCGCGGTGGCCTCCGGCAGCCAGACGTTCAGGGCGATCAGCGGCGGGCGGGCGCCCACGAGGACGCAGCCGGCGCTGGGGTGAAGGCGCCGTGGCCCGAAGTCCGGGATGATCCGGCCCTCGGCGACCTCGCTCTCCAGCCAGTCGAGGCCGCCCTGGCGGAAGTGGTGCGGGCGCACCCGGTCGGGGTGGCTCGCCACCGCCCCGTACAGGAACACGGGCAGCGCCAGGTCGTCCGCGATGCGGTTGGCGACCGCGAGCGCCAGCTCGCAGGCGATCGGCAGGTCCTCCGGGACGAGCGCGACGATCGGCACCACGTCGAGCGCTCCCACCCGGGGGTGCACGCCCGTCTGGCGGCGCAGGTCGATCCGCTCGAGGCACTCGCCCGCCAGGGCCACCATCGCGTCCTCGAGGGCGAAGGGGCTGCCCGCGGCGCTGATCACGCAGCGGTTGTGGTCGGGGTCCGCGTGGAGGTCGAGCAGCCTCGCGCCGGCGGAGCGGACCGCGTCGGCGAGCGCCTCGATGGTGGGCTCGTGCGCGCCCTCGCTGCAGTTGGGCGCCGCGAGGGCGGCCGGCCGCGGGGTCGCGGTCGGATCCACGCCCTCGATCGGTGGAGCCGCTTGAGAGGTCACCGCCCCTCCTTTATCGTTTACCAGTGAACCAGTTGGGAACGCTCCGCCGCCTTCTGGGCTTCCTGCGCCCCTACCGCGGGCAGGTCGTCCTCACCGCCGCCAGTGCCGCGGGCCTGATGGCGTGCTCTGTCACCCTGCCATACCTCACGCGGCGGGTGATCGACGACGTGCTGACGAACGGCCGGCGCGACCTGCTGCTGGGGCTGTGCCTGGCGGTGGTCGGCGTCTGCCTGGTCCGCGGGGCCTTCGCGATCACCCGCCGCTGGCTCGCCGGCCGGGTCAGCCTCGGCGTCGAGTACGACATGCGCGGGCTCCTCTTCGGGCACCTCCAGCGGCTGTCCTTCTCGTACTTCGACCGCATGCCCGTGGGACAGCTCATGTCCCGGGTGACGAGCGACCTGCAGGCCGTGCGCTTCTTCCTGGGCTACGGCCTGATCTTCCTCTTCATGCACGCCTTCACGCTGGTGCTGCTGACGGTGATCCTGCTCCTGCTGGACGCGCCGCTGGCCGGGCTGGCCCTGCTCATGGGCCCGGTGCTGGTGATCGTCGCCGCCCGCTACAGCGCCCGCTCGCACCCGGTGCTCGTGGACGTCCAGCAGAAGGTCGCAGAGGTCACCCAGCTGGCCGAGGAGAGCACGGTCGGAATCCGCGTCGTCAAGGCGTTCGGCCGCGAGCGGGACCAGACCGAGCGCTTCCGGGTGCGCTCCAGGCGGGCCTTCGACCGCAGCATGGACGCGAATCGCCTGGCGTCCTTCTACCAGCCCCTGATGGCGTTCCTGCCGACGACCGGGCTGGCGATCGTGCTCGCCTACGGCGGCTCGCAGGTGATCGCCGGCGCGCTGACCCTGGGCGAGTTCGTCCAGTTCTACCTGTACCTGTCGATGCTGGTCTGGCCGTTCCGGTCGATCGGCAGCCTGATCGGCAACGCCCAGCGCGCGGTGGCCAGCGGCCGGCGCATCTTCGAGGTGCTCGACGCCGCCCCCGAGGTGGCCGAGCCGCCGGAGGCGCGTCCCCTGCCCGCGGGCGGCGGCGGCGTGCGCTTCGAGGGCGTGAGCTTCGGCTACGACCCGGAGCGGCCGGTGCTCCAGGACATCGACCTCGACGTGCCCGCCGGGCTGACCGTGGCGCTGATCGGCGCCACCGGCTCCGGGAAGACCACCCTCACCCAGCTCATCCCCCGCTACTACGACCCGGACGCCGGCCGCGTGCTGCTGGACGGCGTCGACGTGGGGGAGCTGCGCCTGGACGAGCTGCGGCGGGCGGTGGGCCTGGTGGCGCAGGAGCCGTTCCTGTTCTCCGCCTCGATCCGGGACAACATCGCCTTCGGCGCCCCCGACGCCACGGACGAGGACGTGCGCCGGGCGGCGCGGATGGCCCGGGCCGAGGGCTTCATCGACGCCCTGCCGGAAGGCCTCGACACGGTTGTCGGGGAGCGCGGCTACAGCCTGTCGGGCGGCCAGCGCCAGCGGGTGGCGATCGCCCGGGCGGTCCTCGCCGACCCGCGCGTGCTGATCCTCGACGAGGCGACCGCCTCGGTGGACGCCTCCACCGAGCGCGAGATCGCCGGCGCGCTGCGGGCCGCGATGGCCGGCCGCACGACCGTCGTCATCGCCCACCGCCGCTCGACGGTGGCGCTGGCGGACGAGGTCGTGGTGATGGAGGAGGGGCGGATCGTCGCGCGCGGCACTCACGAGGAGCTCGCCGCGTCGAGCGCCGCCTATCGCGCCGTCCACGACGGGCTGGCGCTGCCCGACCTGGTGGACGAGGAGACGCTGGCCGAGGCGCCGGTGCCCGCGGCATGAGCACGCGGCCGCCGGGCACGGGGCCAGCCTCCGGCGTTCTGGGCCCCCTCGTCGAGCGGGACGATGGGCCGCCCGAGCGCATCCCCACGCGCAAGCTGCGCAAGCTGCTTCCCTTCTTCCGCCCCTACCGCTGGCGGGCGATCGGGACGGTGGCGCTCATGGTGACCGTCGCCGCCGCGGGCCTGGCGGGGCCCGCGCTGGCCCAGGTCGCGATCGACTCCGGCATCCGCGCCGGCGACCGCGGCGTGCTCTTCCTCGCCGTCGCCCTCTTCGTGGCAGTCGGCCTGCTCGGCTGGGCCGCGGGCTACGTCCAGCAGTACCTCGCCAACTGGGTCGGCGAGCGGGTCCTGCTCGACCTGCGCACCCGGACCTTCCAGCACCTGCAGGGCCTGTCGCTCGGCTACCACGAGCGGACGCCCACCGGGCGCACCGTCAGCCGCCTCACGAGCGACATCGAGGCGCTCGAGCAGCTGGTCACGGACGGCGTCAGCTCGCTCGTGGTCAACGGGCTCACCTTCGTGGGCGTGGTCGCGATCCTGCTCGCCTACGACTGGCAGCTGGCGCTGCTCTCGTTCGCGATCTTCCCGGCCCTCGCGCTGGGCACCGGCGTCTTCCGGACGCTCTCCACGCGCGCCTATCGACGCACACGCGAGCGGGTTGCCGACGTGCTGTCGGACCTGCAGGAGAACCTCTCGGGGATCCGGGTGGTGCAGGGCTTCGCCCGCCAGGAGCGCTCCAAGCGCGCCTTCCAGCGCGCGAACGCGGACTATCGCGAGGCGAACATGCAGACGATCCGCCTCTCGGGACTCTACTTCCCGGGGGTGGAGCTGCTGGCGGGGCTGGGCATGGCCGCGATCCTCTTCTTCGGCGGCCGCCGCGTGCTGGACATGGACCTCACGATCGGGGTGATGGTCGCCTTCCTCGGCTACCTGTCGAGCTTCTTCGACCCGATCCAGCAGCTCTCCCAGCTCTACAACACCTTCCAGTCGGCGATGGCCGCGCTCGAGAAGATCCTCGGCGTGCTCGAGACCGAGCCCGAGCTCGCGGACGCGCCCGGCGCGCGCTCCCTGCCCGCAATGCGGGGCGAGGTGGAGCTGCGCAGGGTGAGCTTCGGCTACGGCCGGGAGCGCGTGCTGCACGACGTCGACCTCCGGATCGCGGCCGGCGAGACCGTGGCGCTGGTCGGCGCGACCGGCGCGGGGAAGTCGACCCTCGCCAAGCTGGTCGCCCGCTTCTACGACCCCGACGAGGGCCTCGTGCTGATCGACGGCCAGGACCTGCGCCTGGTCTCGCAGGCCTCCCTGCGGTCGCAGCTCGGCATCGTCCCCCAGGAGGGCTTCCTCTTCAGCGGCAGCGTCGCCGAGAACCTGCGTTTCGCGCGCCCCGAGGCGACCGACGCCGAGCTGGAGGCGGCCTGCCGGGCGGTCGGCGCGCTCGGCTTCGTGGAGGCGCTGCCGGAGGGCTTCGACACCCAGATCGAGGAGCGCGGCGGGCGCCTGTCGGCGGGCCAGCGGCAGCTCCTGTCCTTCGCGCGGGCGCTGATCGCCGACCCGAGGCTGCTGATCCTGGACGAGGCCACCTCGTCCGTCGACGTGCGAACCGAGGGCCGGATCGCCGAGGCGCTGGAGCGGCTCCTGGCCGGGCGGACGGCGATCGTGATCGCCCACCGGCTCTCCACCATCCAGCGCGCGGACCGGATCGTGGTGCTCGACGACGGGCGGGTGGTCGAGCAGGGCACCCACGCCGAGTTGGT
>JAWVEW010000389.1:0-3514 GCA_033856495.1 Miltoncostaeaceae bacterium
ACCCCGTCCGCCGGCTCGCCGCCCGGCCGGGTGGCCCCAACCGCCGCTCCCGGCCGCCCCGCCGCTCCCGGCCGCCCCGCCGCTCCCGGCCGCCCTGCCGCTCCCGGCCGGCCGGCGCGGACCGTCAAGACGCCGTCCGCGCCGGCGGTTCGGCCGCCGACCGGCAGGCCCGCGAATCCGCCGGCCGCCCGCCCGGTGCGGACGTCCCCTGGATCCGCCGCCGCGCCCCTCCCACCCGCCACGCGCGCGCCGGCCTGGGCGCAGTCGGGGCGCAAGACGCTCACCGCGCCCGCGGCCCCCGAGCTCCTCCTGCCGTGACCGCCCCGGCCGAGGACGCGTCCGACCGGATTCGGACGGGCGCGCAGCCCCCGGACGGGCCGGGCCGGCGCGAGCGCCTGGGCGCGGCGTTCCGCCGCCGCCTCTGGAGCCCGCCGGCGCACTGGCGGCTGCTCGCCCTGTGCCTGGGCATCGTGTGCGTGCTGCTCGCCTTCGAGGGGGTCGTCTCCCACACCATCGGCGCGACGGCGGAACCACCCGTGCTGTCGAACGCGCCCGCGCCCCTGGCCGGCAGCCGACCCCTGCTGGCCGCCGACGGCGACACGCTGCGGTCCCCGCAGCCGCCGCCCGGCAAGCGCATCGCCCTCACGTTCGACGACGGACCGGACCCCACCTGGACGCCGCGGATCCTGGCGGTGCTCACCGCGGAACGCGTCCCGGGCACGTTCTTCATGGTGGGCAGCCAGGCCGCCCAGCACCCCGACGTGGTGCGCCAGGTCGCCGATGCAGGCGGGGAGATCGGCAACCACACGTTCACCCACGCCTCGCTCAGCGGGGGGCCGACCTGGCTGAGCACGGCCCAGGTGGGCCTGACGGAGGCGGTGCTCCTGGGGATCACCGGCCGCTACCCCCGGTTCCTGCGCCCTCCCTACTCGGCCACCGTGGGCTCGGTCACCCCGGAGGTCGAGCGGGCGCTGGCCCGGGTGGCCGGGCGCCGCTACATCATCGCGCTGACCGACTACGACGCCGAGGACTGGCGGCGCCCGGGGGTCGCGAGGATCGTCGCCAACGCCTCGCCGCGTAACGGGCGGGGCGGGGTGGTGATGTTCCACGACGGCGGCGGCGACCGGGCCGAGACGGTGGCGGCGCTGCGCGTCCTGATCCCGCGCCTGAAGGCCCAGGGCTACCGGTTCGTGCCGCTGCGCGCCATGCTCGGCCTGTCGGCCGCCGAGGCCGAGCCGTCCGCGCCGACCGCCCAGAGCCTGCGAGGCTCCGTCTTCCTGGCCGGGCTGCGCCTGGCCTTCTGGCTCACCGCGCTGCTCACGGCGATCACCGTCGCCATCGGGGTGCTGGTGGTCCTGCGCATCGCCACCCTGCTGCCGCTCGCCTGGCTGCACGTGCGCCGCACCCGGCCGCGGCCGCCCGCCCGCCACCTGCCCTCGGTGGCCGTCATCGTCCCGGCCTACAACGAGGCGGTGGGAATCGCGCAGGCCGTCCGCTCCCTGGACGCCAGCGAGCACCCCGACGTCGAGTTGATCGTGGTGGACGACGGCTCCACCGACGAGACCGCGGCGATCGTGGAGGCGCTGGGGCTGGAGCGCGTACGGCTGATCCGCCGACCCAACGGCGGCAAGGCCGCGGCGCTGACCACCGGGATCATGGCGACCACTGCCGAGATCGTCGTCATGGTCGACGGCGACACGGTGTTCGAGCCGCAGACCATCACGCGCCTGGTGCAGCCGCTGGCCGACCCCCGGGTCGCGGCGGTGGCGGGCAACACCAAGGTCGGCAACCGCTCGGGGCTGCTCGGGCGCTGGCAGCACATCGAGTACGTCATGGGCTTCAACCTGGACCGCCGGATGTACGAGCAACTGCAGTGCACGCCGACCGTCCCCGGCGCGATCGGCGCCTTCCGGCGCAGCGTGCTCGTCCAGCTCGGCGGGGTCTCGGGGCAGACCCTGGCCGAGGACACCGACCTGACGCTGGCCATCGGGCGCCTGGGGCACCAGGTGGTCTACGCGGAGGACGCGCGGGCCTACACGGAGGCGCCCTCGACCCTCAGCGGCCTCTGGCGCCAGCGCTACCGCTGGTCCTTCGGGACCATGCAGGCGGTCTGGAAGCACAGGGGCGCCATGGTCAGCCGGGATCCCCGCCAGCGGCGGATCGGGCGGCGGGCCCTGCCGTACATGATCCTCTTCCAGATCCTGCTGCCGCTGATCGCCCCGCTGATCGACCTCTTCGCCCTCTACGGGGTGATCTTCACCGACCCGCTGCCGGTCCTCGGCTACTGGCTGGCCTTCAACGCCGCCCAGCTGGTGGTGGCCGTCGTCGCATTCCGGCTGGACCGCGAGCCGCTCGGCCCCCTCTGGGCGCTGCCCCTGCAGCAGTTCGTCTACCGCCAGATGATGTACCTGGTCGTCATCGAGTCGTCGATCTCCGCCCTGATCGGAGTTCGCGCCGGCTGGAAGCACATCCCGCGCACCGGTGACGTCCTGCTGCCCGGGACCCCGCCGGCGACCTGACCCGGGAACCCGGGAGCTTCAGCCCGCCCGGTCGACGGCCCGGCGCAGCGCCGCCACCTCGTCGTGGAGCTCCTCGACCGGCACCCCCAGCGGGTCCACCAGCAGGTGGTCGACGCCGAGCGCGCGAAGGCGCGGCGCCAGCTCCGCCACCGCGTCGGCGCGGGCGCGCCAGCGCACCGACACCACGAACCGCGAGCGGTCCCGTCCCGCCGCGGAGAGCGCCGCCTCCAGGGTCCGGAGCCGCTCGGCGAGGCGCTCGGGGGAGGCGACCGTCGTGTGCCAGCCGTCGCCCAGGGCGACCGCGCGCCGGATGCCGGCGTCGGCGTTGCCGCCGACCCAGACCGGAGGCCCGCCGGCGCGGGCGGGGAGGGGGGAGAGGCGCATGCCGTCGATGCGGGTCCAGCGCCCCTCGAACGAGTCGGCTCCGGACCAGAGCGCGCGGCAGCAGCGGATCGTCTCGTCGGTGCGCGCCCCGCGCTCGCGGAACGGGGCGCCGAGCGCCTCGAACTCCCGTTCCAGCCAGCCCGAGCCGATGCCGCAGATCACCCGTCCGTTCGAGAGCGAGTCGAGGCTCGCGAGCGCCTTCGCGAGCACGACCGGATGGCGATAGGGCGCCACCAGCACGCTCGTCCCGAGCCCGGCCCGCTCGGTGACGGCGGCGGCCCAGGTCAGCACGACCAGCGGGTCGTGGAAGCGCTCCGGCGGGCTGCTGCTTCCCGCGGGAAGCAGCAGGTGGTCCGAGACCCAGAGGTCGTCCGCGCCGGCGGCCTCGGCCGCCCGGGCGGCGGCCGCCACCTCCGCGCCGGTCGTGGGATCGCGGAACTGCGGCAGGTGGACCCCCAGGCGCACGCGCCGCCTCAGCCCGCGGCGGCGCCCGGCGGGCGGATGGTGCCGTCGTCGGCGATCCGCGCCGCACGGGCGCCGAAGTCCTCCAGGGAGAGCGAGCGCAGCCGCGGCACGGCGCTCCCGCCCCGCGCCGGCGTGCCCGCGCCGAC
>JAWVEW010000390.1:0-11753 GCA_033856495.1 Miltoncostaeaceae bacterium
CGGCCGCGGCGGGTAAGAACGCCTGGGCGCCGTGGCCCCGCGGCCCGTGCCCGTGCAGGGCGAGCGCCCCGCCCAGCCCCAGGAGGGAGGCCGCCGCGCAGCAGGCGAGGCCGAGGCGGTTGCCGCGAAGGCCCCCCACGACCATCCAGGCGCCGGCTCCGGCGATCGTGGAGAGCAGCCCCGCGACGATCCCGGCGAAGATCGCGGCAGCCACGTCCGGCGCGTCGCGCACGAGCGCCTCGGCCAGCGCCTGGGCTGCCCCTCCGCGGCTCGTCGGGAAGAGCAGCGCTGCCGGGAGCCAGGAGGCCGCGATCACGGTCGCCAGCGCCCACCGCGCGCGGCGGGGCAGGCCCTTCGGCCAGCGGGCGGCGCTGACGACCGTGATCGCCAGCGGCAGCGCCCACAGCGCCCAGCCCAACGCGACGGCGCCGGGCCGGGAGGGGCCCGCCAGGCGGCCGAGCCCGACCAGGATCGGGTCGCGCAGGAGGACGTAGAGCGCCCCGAAGGCGACCAGCGCGGCCACCGCCACGGCCACCACGGCCCAGGCGCCGGCTCGCCCGCCGCGGTCGGCCGCCGCCGTGGAGCGTCGAGGCGGTCCGGTCACTCCCCGGGGGAGCGCCGCCCGGTCCAGGGCGGACCCTCGGCGATCACCTCGAACCTCGTGACGGCCGCGACTGCGATCACGACGATGCGCGGCGGGTCCGCGACGCTGCCGGGCGGGACCAGCCGCACCAGTCCGGGATGGTCGAGCGGCTCCAGCGCGCCGGCGAAGTAGCTCTGGCCGTCGCTCAGCGTCAGCCGGACCGCCGGCCGGGCGACGCCGTGGCGGCGCACGAAGGCGGCGACGGCGGCCTCGACGGCCTCCGCCAGCAGGTGCGCCCCTCCGCTGATGGCTTGCCCGCCCCCGCCTACTCGGCCGGCTCGGCCAGCGGCGGCGGCCGCTGGCCGGCGAGGACGGCAAGGAACGCCTCCTCGTCCAGCACCGGAAGGCCCAGCGCCTCCGCCCGCGCCAGCTTGCTGCCGGCCCCCCGGCCGGCCACGACGAAGCTGGTCGAGCGGCTGACCGACTCGGTGGCCTTGCCGCCCGCGCGGGCCACGGCCCGCTTGGCCTCCTCGCGCGAGAGCCCCTCGAGCCCTCCCGTGATGACCACCGTGAGCCCCCGCAGGGGGCCGTCGGCGGCGGAGGGGGCGCCGCCGCTCGTCGTCACGCCGGCCTGGCGCAGGCGCTCGAGGGTGCGGCGGTTGGCCTCGGAGGAGAGGAACTCCGCGATCGACTCGGCCACCACCGGGCCGACTCCGTCGGCGCCGGCCAGCCGCTCCTGGTCGCTGGCGAGCAGCGCGTCGAGTGACGGCGCCACGGCCGCCACCGACTCGGCGGTGATGGCGCCGACGTGGAGGATGCCGAGCGCGGCGATCACGCGCGGCCAGGGCCGCGACTTCGAGCGCTCGATCCCGGCCAGCAGGTTGCGCGCGGAGAGGGTCTTGAAGCCCTCCAGCGCGACCAGGGCCTCCTCGGTCAGGTCGTAGACGTCGGCGACGTCGCGCACCAGGCCGACGGCGAAGAGCTTGGCGACGGTCTTCTCGCCGAGGCCCTCGATGTCCATCGCCCCGCGCGAGGCGAAGTGGCCGATGCTCTGCTCGATCTGGGCGGGGCAGGAGCGGTTCGGGCAGCGGATCGCCACCTCGCCCTCGGCCTGGACCACCGGGGTGTCGCAGACGGGGCAGCGCTCCGGCATCGCGAAGGGCTGCTCCTCGCCGGTGCGGTCCTGGGTGATCGGGGCCACCACCTGGGGGATCACATCGCCGGCGCGCTGGATGATCACCCGGTCGCCGATCCGCAGGTCCTTGCGGGCGATGTCCTCCTGGTTGTGGAGCGTCGCGAGCCTGACGGTGGTCCCGCCCACGACCACCGGCTCGAGCTCCGCGAAGGGCACCAGCGTGCCCGTGCGGCCCACGTTGATCCCGATGCCGAGCAGCCGGGTGGTGGCCGTGGTGGGCGCGAACTTGTAGGCGATCGCCCAGCGGGGGGCGCGGCCGACGACGCCGAGCCGGCGCTGCAGCGCGAAGCCGTCGATCTTCACGACCGCGCCGTCGATGTCGAAGGGCAGCTCGCGCCGGCGCTGCTCCCAGCTCTCGCAGGCCCGCTGGGCGTCCTCGATCGTCTCCTCGATCACGATGTCCCGGCTCACCGGGAGACCCCGTCCCCGCAGCCAGTCGAGCGTCTCGCTCTGGGAGGCGAGCTCGAGGCCCTCGCTATGGCCGATCGCGTAGCACCAGATCGCCAGCGGGCGCTCGGCGGTGAGCCGCGGGTCGAGCTGGCGGAGGCTACCGGCGGCCGAGTTGCGCGGGTTGGCGAAGGTCGGCAGGCCGGCCCGGGCACGGCTGGCGTTGAACTCCTGGAAGGCGGCGAGGGGCAGGTAGACCTCGCCCCGCACCTCGACCACCGGCGGGGGCGCCTCGCCGGGCGGGGTGCGCAGCGTCAGCGGCAGGGACCGGATCGTGCGCAGGTTCTGGGTGACGTCCTCGCCGATCACGCCGTCGCCGCGTGTCGCGCCCCTCACCAGGCGCCCGTCCTCGTAGGTGAGGGAGATCGCGAGCCCGTCGATCTTGGGCTCGATCACGAAGCGCACCGGCTCGTCGCCCAGGCCCTCGGCGGCGAGGATGGAGGCCGCCCGGCGGTGCCAGTCGCGCAGCTCCTCCAGGCTCCGGGCGTTGGCGAGGCTCAGCATCGCCTGGCGGTGGACCACGGGCTCGAACCGCTCCAGCGGGGCCGCCCCGACGCGCTGGGTGGGCGAGTCGGGGTCGAGCAGCTCCGGGTGCTCGGACTCCAGGGCCTCGAGCTCGCGCATCCAGGCGTCGTAGACCGCGTCGTCGACGCTCGGGTCGTCGAGGACGTAGTAGCGGTGGTTCGCGTCGCGGAGCAGGTCCCGCAGCTCGGCGGCGCGGGCCACCGCCTCCGGGGGCGCGGTCACTCCCCGAGCACCGCCTGGAGCAGCTCCTGCGGGGTGTCCAGGATCAGGCCCGGCTCCTCGGCCTCCAGCGACTCGCGGCTGAAGAAGCCCCAGGTGACCCCGATCGCCGCGACGCCCGCCGCGCGCGCGGCCTGCAGGTCGAACGGGGCGTCGCCCACGTAGCAGGCGCCGGCGGCCGTCCGTCCCAGCCGCTCCAGGGCGAGCAGCAGGGGGGCGGGATCGGGCTTGTGGCGCACGGTGTCCTCGGTGGTGACCACGACGTCGAAGAGCCCCTCGATCGGCAGCACGCCGAAGGCTAGGTCAACGGTCGGACGGCTCTTCGAGGTGATGATGCCGAGCTGGCGGCCGGCGCCGCGCAGCGTCGCCAGCACCTCCTCCATCTGCGGGAAGGGCCGCAGGAGCTCGCGCGTCTTGGCGTGGTTCCAGGTGCGGTAGGTCTCGAGCAGCTCCTCGGCCCGCTCGGGCGAGAAGGCCCGCATCTGGTCGATCAGCGGCCGGCCGACGTTGGCGACCAGCACCGCGTCCGGAAGGTCGGCGCCCAGCACCGTGCGCACGGCGTGGCGGTGCGACTCCCTGATCAGCGCCACCGAGTCGATGACGGTTCCGTCCAGGTCGAGCAGGACGGGGTCGTAGCCGGCGCTCACAGCCGCTCGGCGGCCTCGGCCTCCTCCTGCAGCAGGCCGTCGATCCGCCAGCGCTCTATGGCATCCATGCCGTCGATGTCGGTGAGGTCGAAATGCAGCGGTGTCACGGAGATCTCGCTCCGGTCCAGGGCGGCGAAGTCGGTGCCCTCCTCGCGCTGGTAGGACGGGTTGTCGCCGTAGATCCGGTAGCGCTTGCGGCCGCCTTCGGTCGCCTCCAGAACCAGCCGGTCGTTGTAGATCCGCCGCCCCAGGCGGGTGACGCGCGCGCCCTTGACCGCTGCGGGCGGGAGCCCCGGCGCGTTGACGTTGAGGATCACGTGGCGCGGGAACCGCTCGCGGACCACCAGCGGGACGAGGTCGGCCGCGAACTTGGCGGCGGCGCGGAAGTCGTAGTTCTCGGGGTCGAGGTGGCTCGCCGTCGGGTCGAGCGGCGCCTGGGAGACCGCGATCGCCGGCCATCCCAGGATGACGCCCTCGAGCGCGGCGGCGACGGTGCCCGAGTAGGTGACGTCGTCGCCGAGGTTGAGACCCAGGTTGATGCCGCTGACGATCGCGTCCGGGATCGTGCCGAGCAGGCCCAGGGTGGCGAACCGCACGCAGTCCACGGGCGTGCCGTCCGTCGCGTACCCGGGCGAGCCGTCCGCCAGCGTCACCTCCTCCACCAGCATCGACGTGTGGATGGTGATGCTGCGCGCGATCGCGCTGCGGTTGCGGTCCGGGGCGATCACGCTGACCGTCCCGAGTGGGGCGAGCGCCTGCCGGAGCGCGAGGAGACCCGGCGAGTCGACCCCGTCGTCGTTCGTGACAAGGATGTGCATCGTGCGGCCCCAGGGTACAAGGGCCGGGGGCGCAATGGCCCGGCCTCAGCCTGAATCCACGTGTCTGTTCCAGATGGCCCGCGGGTGCGGCCTTGCAACGGCGATCGGGCGATGTGCCGTGCACCCGCCGCTGGCCGTGCGATGCGCCAGCGGCGGCGCGATTACGGCTGCAATCGGTGGACTCAGGCTCAGCTCAGTACCGGACGGCCACCAGCGTGAGCGCCTGGGCCGGGGCGGTCGGCCCGGCGGCTCCGCGCGGGGCGCCCCCGAGCAGCGCCCGAAACCGCTCCAGCGGCCAGTCGCCGCGGCCCACCAGCAGCATCGTGCCGACCAGCACGCGCACCATGTGGCGCAGGAACGCGTTGGCCTCGATGCTCAGCACCAGCTCGTCGCCGCGGAAGCTCCAGCCGCACTCGAGGACCGTGCGGTCGAAGAAGACGTGCTCGGTGACCGTCGGGGTGAAGGCCCGGAAGTCGTGCTGGCCGCGCACGATCTCGGCCGCCTCCGCCAGCGCGGCGAGCGACAGCGGCCGCGGGTGGAGCAGGACCCGCCCGCGCCGGAGCGGCGAGGGCGGTCCGACGAGGACCCGGTACTCGTAGCGGCGCGCCAGAGCGTCGCGGCGGGCGTCGAAGCCGGACGGGGCGTCGACCACCTCCCGCGCCGCCAGGTCCGGGGGGAGCAGGCCGCCGAGCCCGCGCAGCACCCGGCGGACGCCGAGCTCGCTGGCGGTCTCGAGGCTCGCCACCTGCCCCGTGGCGTGCACGCCGGCGTCGGTCCGCCCCGCGACGCGCAGCCGGACCGGCTCGCGAAGCAGCGTCTCCAGCGCTCCGGCCAGGGTGCCCTCGACGGTACGCAGCCCTGGCTGGGCGGCCCAGCCTGCAAAGCTGGCGCCGTCGTACTCCAGGTCCAGCCGCAGGACCCTCACGGGTGCGGCCTGGAGGCGGTCAGACGGGGCGGGACAGCTCCAGGATCACCATCTGGGCGCCGTCGCCGGCGCGCGGACCGAGCTTCAGGGTCCGCGTGTAGCCGCCGGGGACGTCCCGGAAGACGGGCGCAACCTCGTTGAAGAGGCGGTAGGTGATCGGCTTGTTGTTCAGCAGCACGATCGCCTGGCGCCGGGCGTGGAGGGTGTTGGCCTTACCGAGCGTGATCGCCCGCTCGGCGACGCGGCGGGCGAGCCGGGCCTTGGCCGCGGTGGTCTCGATGCGCCCGTGGGTGAGCAGCGCGGTGGCGAGGTTGGCGCCCATCGACGTGCGGTGGGCGCTGGAGCGGTTGAGCTTGGGGCCGAGGCGGTTGTGGCGCAAGAAACCGCTCCTTACTCGTCAGGAGACACCGGAAAAGCTGCTTGGAACGGGCCCGCGCGTCGCGAGCAGCGATGCGCGGGCCGTGGCTGCGGAGAGTCTAGTCGAGAAAAACGCCTGGAAGGGCGACCCGGGGAGGTCGTCGAGAAAGTGTGGAGACCGCGCCGCCCCGGGCGCTGCGATCAGAACACTTTCTCGACATGCCTAATCATCATCGGAGCGGAGGGCCAGGCCGTGGGTGGCCAGGTTCTCCTTGACCTCCTCGATGCTCTTCTTGCCGAAGTTGGGGATCGCGGAGAGCTCGCCCTCGGTCTTGGAGATCAGGTCGCCGATGGTCTCCACGCCGACGCGCTTGAGGCAGTTGTAGGAGCGCACGCCGAGCTCCAGCTCCTCGATCAGGATGTCGTGCATCCCGCCGCCCGCCGGCGCGGCTTCCGCGGCCTTCTCGCCGCCCCCGCGGGCGCCGTCGGTGTGGGTGAAGAGCGACAGGCGGCCGATCAGGGTCTCGGCGGCGGCGGCCAGGGCCGCCTCGGGGTCGAGGCTGCCGTCGGTCTCGATCTCGATGCTGAGCTTGTCGTAGTCGGTGCGCTGGCCGACGCGGGCGGGGCTCACCTCGTAGCGCACCCGGCGCACGGGCGAGAAGTTCGAGTCGACCGGGATCACGCCGATCGTGGTGCCCGGGCCCTTGTTGCTCTCGGCCGGGACGTAGCCGCGGCCGCGCGCGATCATGAGGATCATCTCGAGCCTGGCGCCGGGGAGCAGGTTGGCGATCTCGAGCTCCGGGTTGAGCACCTCGAGGTCCGCCGGCGTCACGATGTCGGCGGCGGTGACTTGCCCGGGGCCGACCTTGCTGAGCTCGACCTCGATCTCCGCGGCGTCGCCGTAGAGGCGGCAGACCAGGCCCCGGAGGTTGAGGATGATGTCGGTGACGTCCTCCTTGACGCCCTCGATGGTGCTGAACTCGTGCAGCACGCCCTCGATCTTCACGGAGGTGACGGCGGCGCCCTCCAGCGAGGAGAGGAGCACCCGCCGCAGCGAGTTGCCGAAGGTGTGGCCGAAGCCGCGGTCGAGCGGCTCGACCTCGAATGTGCCGAGGGTCGGGCTGGCCTCCGAATAGGTCAGTCGGGGGGCGACGGTGTCGAGCATGTGGTGTTCCTCCTCCGGCTGCGTGCCGGGTCGCGATCCGCGCCGCGCGCATCGGTCGCCGTCCAGGCTCGCGTGCCCGGCCGGCGCCATCGCCTCGCGGCGCCGATTGAAAGGACCGGGCCGGTCGGGGCCCAATGAGTGGCGCCCGCCGGTCCGGCCATGGTCCGACTACTTCGAGTAGTGCTCCACGATCAGCTGCTCCTTCACCGGCGTGTCGATCTCCGTGCGCTCGGGGGCGCGCAGGATCTTGCCGTTGAGCCCGTCGTAGTCCGCCTGGAGCCAGGGCGGGACGGAGGCCACCAGATCGGTGGCGGCCCGGATCAGCGGCTCGGCGGCGGAGCTCGCCTTCACCATGATGATGTCCTCGGGACGCACCTGGTAGCTGGGGATGTCGACCCGCCGGCCGTTCACGATCAGGTGCCCGTGGCGGATGAGCTGGCGGGCCTGCCGGCGGGAGGCGGCGAAGCCGAGTCGGGTCACCACGTTGTCGAGCCGCATCTCGAGCAGCCGCAGCAGGTTCTCGCCGGTGATCCCGGGCTGGCTGTTGGCCTTCTCGTAGTAGCGGCGGAACTGCGCCTCCAGCACGCCGTAGAAGCGCCGCATCTTCTGCTTCTCCCGCAGCTGCAGCAGGTACTCGCTCTGGCGGATGCGCCCGCGCCCGTTCTGCCCGGGCGGGTAGGCCCGGCGCTCGATGCCGCACTTGTCGGTGAGGCAGCGCTCGCCCTTCAGGAACAGCTTCTCGCCCTCGCGCCGGCAGAGCCGGCACTGCGGCCCGGTGTCGCGCGCCACGCCTAGACCCGGCGCCGCTTGCGGGGGCGGCAGCCGTTGTGGGGGACGGGCGTGACGTCGGTGACCGAGCTGACCTCCAGGCCGGCGGCCTGCAGCGAGCGGATCGCCGTCTCGCGGCCCGAGCCCGGGCCCTTCACGTAGACGTCGACCTTCTGGAGGCCGTGCTCCATGCCCTTCTTGGCCGCCGAGTCGGCGGTCACCTGGGCGGCGAACGGCGTGCTCTTGCGCGAGCCCTTGAAGCCGGCTCCGCCGGCGGTCTCCCACGCGATCACGTTGCCCTGCTTGTCGGTCAACGTGACGATCGTGTTGTTGAACGACGTCTTGATGTGCGCCTGTCCGACGGCGATGTTCTTTCGAACGCGCCGGCGGGTCCGCCCCCGCGTCACCTTCTGGCGTGCCATGGTCTCCTTACTTCTTGCGCTGCCGGCCGACCGTCTTCTTCGGCCCCTTGCGTGTGCGCGCGTTGGTCTTGGTGCGCTGCCCGTGGACCGGCAGCCCGCGCCGGTGGCGCAGCCCGCGGTAGCAGGCGATGTCCATGAGGCGCTTGATGTTGTTGGCGCGCTCCCGTCGGAGGTCGCCCTCCACCACGAGCTGGCGCTCGATGACGTCGCGAAGCCGGGCCACCTCGGTCTCGGTGAGGTCGCGGACGTAGGTGTTGGGGTCGATCCCGGTGCGCTCGAGCACGGAGTTCGAGGTCGAGCGGCCGATGCCGTAGATGTAGGTCAGCCCGATCTCCACGCGCTTCTCGCGCGGGACGTTGACGCCGGCGATGCGCGCCACGCGGCTAGCCCTGCGTCTGCTTGTGTCGCGGGTTCGGGCAGATCACGAGCACCTTGCCATGACGCTTGATGACCCGGCACTTCTCGCAGATCCGTTTGACCGATGGACGGACCTTCATGGCGCCCCTTCCTACTTGAAGCGGAACGTGATCCGGCCGCGGGAGAGGTCGTACGGCGAGAGCTCCACCTTGACCCGGTCGCCCGGCAGGATGCGGATGTAGTTCTTGCGCATCTTGCCCGAGATGTGGGCGAGGACGCTGTGGCTGTTGTCGAGTTGAACGCGGAACATCGTGTTTGGCAGGGCCTCCGTCACCTCGCCCTCGAGCTCGATCGCCTCTTCCCTCTGCTTCGCGACCAACTCGAACCCCTCGACCCGCTCCCGGCGGAGCGGCGCCGGAAGCATCTGGCACGCCGACGCACGCGGAAGCAATCCGCGAGCGGCATGCGATGATAGCAAGGCGGCGGTGGGGACGCCGATGGCAGACCCGCCCGCGCGTCCAGCAGCCGGCCTGCTCGGTCCGCGCCGCGAACCACCGACGCGGGGCAGTGCCCGCGCCCTGGCCGCCGCTCATCGTAGCGCCCGCTTGACCGTCCCTCGGAGCATGGTGCGAAAAAAGCCGCCCCTGCGAAAGATTCCGCGCCATTCGCAGGGGCGGCTGGTTCGTGTTCACCCAGGACTTCGGGCACCCGAAGGCCGTCAGCGCCCTCGGCTACGACCGCCGCAACCGCGTGATCGCGCGGGACGACTCGATCTTCTCGGGCGCCTCCATGCGCGGGGCTTCTGGTTTGATGGCGCCGTGGTCTCGCACACCGCCAGGGCGCTTCTCGGTCTGCTTGCAGCGGCGCTCGCCGGGCTTCTCGCGTGCCCGGTACGGCAGGCCGGCGCCGCGACGCCCCCGCCGCGGCAGCCGGTCGCCGTCGGCTACGGGGGCGCCGTCGCGACCGTCGACCCCGACGCGACGCGAGTCGGGCTGGCGGTGCTGCGCCGGGGCGGGAACGCGGTGGATGCGGCGGTGGCGACCGCGGCGGCGCTGGGCGTCAGCGAGCCCTACGTGGCCGGCATCGGCGGCGGCGGCTTCATGGTCATCTACCTCGCCGGACCCCATCGGATCGTGACGATCGACGGCCGCGAGAGCGCACCACGCGCCATGACCCCGGATGCCTTCCTCGACCCGGCCACGGGGGCGCCGATCCCCTTCTCTCCCGAGCGGGTCACCAGCGGCCTGGCGGTGGGCGTGCCAGGAACCCTCGCCAGCTGGGATATCGCCCTGCGCCGGTTCGGGACCGTGTCGCTGGCAAGCGCCCTGCAGCCCGGGATCGCCCTCGCCGCCCGCGGCTTCGCCGTCGACCAGACCTTCCGCGACCAGACCGAGCAGAACCTGGCGCGCTTTCGTGCCTTCACCTCCACGCGGCGACTGTTCCTGACCCCGAACGGGGACGCGCCGCCCGTCGGAAGCTTGCTGCGCAATCCGGACCTGGCGCGCGCCTACCGGCTGATCGCCCGCGACGGCGCGCGCGCCTTCTACGCCGGCCCCGTCGGCGCAGCGATCGTCGAGGCGGCCGTCCACCCGCCGCTCGCGACCGAGGCGCCACCGCCCTTCGCGGTCCGCCCGAGCCGGATGACGCTCGCCGACCTCAAGGGCTACCGGGCACTGCTGCGGCCGCCGGTGAAGGTCGCCTACCGTGGCTACGAGGTCGCCGGGATGGGACCGCCCTCGAGCGGCGGCACCACCGTGGGCGAGGCGCTCCAGATCCTCGCTGGCTTTCGCCTCAGCGCTTCCGACCGGCCGCTCACCCTGCACCGCCTGCTCGAGTCCGAGCGCCTCGCCTTCGCCGACCGCGGGCGCTTCGTGGGCGATCCAGCGCTGGTGCGCGTGCCCATCGGCGGCCTCACCGCGCCGGGCTTCGCGGCCGAGCGGCGCTGCCTGATCGGCCCGACGGCGCTCGTGAGCCCCGTCGCGCCCGGCGACCCGTCGCCGCCCTACGCGCCGGGCTGCCCGCCCTCGGCCTCGTCGGCCGCCGCCCCCGCGCGCGAGGGCACCGCCACCACCCACCTCACCGTCGCCGACCGCCTCGGAAACGTCGTCAGCTACACGCAGAGCATCGAGCAGACCGGCGGCAGCGGCATCGCGGTGCCCGGCTTCGGCTTCCTGCTCAACAACGAGCTCACGGACTTCGACCCTGCGCCGGCGTTCCCCGGCCAGCCCGACCCCAACCTGCCCGCCCCCGGCGCGCGGCCGCGCAGCAGCATGAGCCCCACGATCGTCCTGAGAGGCGGCCGGCCCGCGCTCGCGCTGGGAAGCCCCGGCGGGGCCACCATCATCACCACGGTGCTCCAGATCCTGGTCGATCGGCTCGACCTCGGCATGCCGCTGCCGCAGGCCATCGCCGACCCGCGCGCGTCGCAGCGCAACACGCCCATCACGAGCGCGGAGCCGGCCTTCATCGCCGCCTACGGGCAGCCCCTCGCCCAGCGCTTCGGGCAGTCGCTGGTCCCCGTGGACGAGATCGGCGCGGCAACCGCGATCGCGCTGCTCGGCGGCGGGCGGATGCAGGCGGTGGCGGAGCCGGTGCGCCGGGGCGGCGGCGCCGCCGGGGTCGTGTGCCGGGAGGGCTCGACCGGCGGCTCATGCAAGCGCCTTCGCTGAGAGACGCGTCCTCGGCAATACGCAGCGGTGCAGCGTGTGAACGCTGGCGCCGGCCGAGGGAGTCGTCGGGTGATCAGAAGACGGAGATGCGGTGGCGCCCGGCCGGCCCGCTCAGGGTCAGCTTCGCCCCGTGCACCGTGTCCATCACGAAGACGTTGTTCACGATCGGTGCGCTCCGACCATCGGGCGCAGTGATGGTGTCGAAGCCGTCGCCGACGAGCCCGATCGCCCGGATCCGGCCGCCCGGAGCGCCCTGGTAGAGCGGGATCGCCCCGAAGGTCACGAGCGCCTCGGTTGGGTTGCAGGTCCCGCCCGTGCCCGCGGGCGGACCGTAGACCTGTAGGCATACCCAACCCTCGCCCGCCGGCACGACGAAGACGCGCAGCCCGCCCGTCCGGAGGGCGAGGCGGGCATCGTCGGGCTGGAGCTCGTGGCCGCGCAGCATCGCGGCGCCGCGCCAGCCCAGCGGCGCCGGGAGCACGTCCTCGCTCGTACGGGGCCGCGCCAGGACCGAGAGGTCGGTCGTCCCCACGATCTGCGTCGGCGGCGTGACAGGTGTCGGGGAGGCGACCCACCGCTCGCCCTCGGCGCGAACGTACGGCGCGCGGTTCGGGTTCCCCAGGCAGTCGGCAGGCGCGCTCGGGTCGTCGGAGGGC
>JAWVEW010000391.1:0-5764 GCA_033856495.1 Miltoncostaeaceae bacterium
TGTCAGGTCGCCGAGGAGCTCGGGATGCGGCGCGTGCTGGCCCCCGGCGCGGCCGGCCTGCTCTCCGCGCTGGGGCTGATCGTCGCCGGCGAGCGGCGCGACTACGTGCAGAGCGTGCTGATGCGCCTCGAGGAGGACGCGGACCTGGTCGGCGGCCTGGCGCCGCTCCGACGACGAGCCGAGGAGGAGCTTCCCGGCGGCGACCACGAGGCCGCCGCGGACTGCCGCTACGTGGGGCAGAGCCACCACCTCACGGTCGCGGTCGGCCTGGACGCCTCCCCCGCGGCGCTGGCCGACGCCTTCCACGAGGCGCACGAGAGCCGCTACGGCGACGCCGACCGGGACCGGCCGGTCGAGGCGGTCTCGCTGCGGCTGGCGGCGACCCGGCCGGGTGCGCAGCCCGATATCGGAGCCGACGGAGCGGCGTCCGAGCCCGTGCACGGGCCGGCCGTCGTGCCGATGGACGGCGCCACCTGCTGGGTGGCGTCGGGCTGGACCGCCCGGGTCGACGCGGTCGGCACGCTCGTCGTGGAGCGGGACGGGTAGCGGGCCGTGGACCCGATCACGCTCCAGGTGATGGCGAGCGCGCTGCGCGCGGTGGCGGAGGAGATGGAGGCGGCGATGGTGCGCAGCGCCTACAGCCCCAACATCAAGGAGCGGCGCGACTGCAGCACCGCCATCTTCGACGCCGAGGGGCGGATGGTCGTGCAGTCCGAGTCGATCCCGGTCCACCTGGGGGCGATGCCGGAGGCGGTCGACGCCGTCCGCTCCCGCGGCGCGGTGCCCGGCGAGGTGTGGGTGGTGAACGATCCCTATCGCGGCGGCACCCACCTGCCGGACCTCACCCTCATCTCCCCCGTCGCGCTCGAGAGCCGTCTCGCCGCCTACGCGGTGACGCGCGCCCACCACGCCGACGTCGGCGGCATGGCGCCGGGCAGCATGCCGGCGGGCTCCCGGGAGCTGCTGCAGGAGGGGCTCGTGATCCCGCCCGTCCGCCTCGTCTCGGGCGGCCGCCCGGTGCGGGACGTGCTGGACCTGATCCTCGCCAACACCCGCACTCCGGCCGAGCGCGAGGGCGACCTGCGCGCCCAGCTCGCCGCCCACCGCCTGGCCGAGGCGCGGCTGCAGGAGGTCGCCGGGCGCCACGGCGCCGAGACGGTGCAGGAGGCGTTCGCCGCCCTCCTCGGCTACGCCGAGCGCCGCACCCGGGCGGCGATCGCCGGAATGCCGGACGGCACCTACACGGCCGCCGAGGCGCTGGAGGGGGACGGCGTCCTGGACGGCGAGCTCTGGATCCGGGTCGCGGTCACCGTGGACGGCGACGAGATGACGGTCGACTTCACGGGCACCGACCCGTCCGGCCCCGGGAACTGCAACTGCCCGCTGGCGGTGACGCGCTCGGCGACCTACTTCGTAGTGCGCTGCGTGACGGATCCGGACATCCCCGCGTCGGCCGGCGCCTTCGCCCCGGTCCGCGTGGTGGCGCCGCCCGGCTGCCTGGTGAACGCGCGCTCGCCCGCGGCGGTGGCCGGCGGCAACGTGGAGACCTCGAGCCGCATCGTGGACGCGCTCTTCGCCGCGCTGGCCGGCGCCCTGCCGGTGCCGGCGCAGGGGCAGGGGACGATGAACAACGTGACCATCGGCGGCCCCGGGTTCACCTATTACGAGACCATCGGGGGCGGCCAGGGGGCCTCGCCCGGCGCCGACGGCCCCTCCGGGGTCCACGTGGCGATGAGCAACACGCTCAACACGCCGATCGAGGCGCTCGAGGTCGCCTATCCCCTGCGCGTGGAGGCCTACCGGGTTCGGCGGGGCTCGGGGGGCGCCGGCCGCCACCGCGGCGGCGACGGCGTGGAGCGGCGGCTGCGCCTGCTGGCCGACGCCGAGGTGTCGGTGATGGCGGAGCGGCGCCGGTCCGGGCCGCGGGGGCTCGCCGGCGGCGCCGACGGCGCCCCCGGCCGGACGACGGTCAACGGGGAGGCGGTCCCGTCGAAGTGGCGCGGCCGGCTCGTGGAGGGCGACGTGCTCTCGATCGAGACCCCCGGCGGCGGCGGGCACGGGGATCCCGAGGAGCGCGGCGCCCCCGCTACCTGACCTGCTCGGGGACCTCCATGACGATCGCCACGCCGTCGACCCGCTCCCCCTCGCCGACCGTCACCGGCTCGCGGGACCAGGCCGTCATGGAGCGGGGGCCGGCGACGTCCGTCTGCTCGAGCGCCGCCTGGAGCCACCAGGTGCCGGGCGGCACCTCCATGCTGAACGTGCCCGGGCCGTCGGGCAGCAGCGCCGTCGCGGCCGCGTCGTTGTCGGCGACGCGCTCGGGATAAGCGGCGACCGACACGGCGCCCCGCGCGAACTCGTCGCAGGTGACGCTGCCGGAGATGCGGGCGGAGGCCATCGGCGGGCGAGCCTACAGGCCCGCCGAGGGCTCCGCCAGCACGCTCAGTTGATGTGCTCCCGCCGTCTGGGGCTGGCGACAGGCGTCCAGACGCTGAACCCGCAGGCCTGGCAGTGAGACTGGCCCTGCATGTCGGGACGGCGTACTCCGTCGCAATGGATCCAGTTCGCGCAGCGGCCGTCCTCCTCCCAGGTCGACGCGCCGCACGCGGCGCACGAGTCCGGGAGGTACCGCGCAGACGTGACCTTGATCGCCTCTCGGCAGAAGCGGCACGCGTACACGCGGGACGGCGCGAGGCGAAGGCGATGGGCCTGTTCGCGCGCCTCGTCGGCGGCGGAAGCAGGGTAGAGAGCCATCGTCGGCCTCCAATCATCGTGCTGTTTCGCACGAACTTGGGCGGGAGCGCGATTGTACTCCCGACCGCAGCCCAAAGCGAGTGCCCAGAGCCTGCAAAGGCCGCGGCGTGCGGCCGACTCGACGCGGCGCGCCGAGCTCCCTCAGGGGCGGTTCGCCAGGTCCCGACCGACGATCACGACGGCGTCGCTGCTGCCGATGTTCGGCGCCGTCGCCCCGTCCACGGGGGTGATCCGGCTGATCTGGAGGTCCTTGGCGACGTTCTGGGCGACCGTCCTCTGGCCGGGCGCGTACATCACCCAGGACTTCGCGACGTCCTGGCTCGTCGCGTTGTCGATCACCCCGATCTGATAGCCGGAGGCCTGCACCAGCGGCGCGATCTTGAGGCGGGCCGCGCCCTCTTGGCCGCTCGCGTTCAGCACCGCCACCGTGTAGTCGGCCTTGTTGGCCAGCGGCGGCACGACGTCCGGGACCGTGTTGTTCGACGGCGTCGGCACTGCCGGCGGCCGCGAGTTCTGGCTGGCGCGAGCGCCGCCGCCACCGTCGTCGCGGATGAAGAGATACCAGGAGCCCACGCCCAGGAGCGCCACCACCGCGACCGCGACACCGCTGATCACGCCGACGGGCATGGTCCGGCGGGGCGGCGGCAGGTTCCCCTGCGAGACCACGGCCCGCGCCTGCAGCTGGGCGATCCGGTCCAGGGCGGCCTGACTCGCCGCGCTGCCGCCGCTCTCCGACAGGCGCTCCTCCACGCGGCGGATCGCCCGCCCGTGACGGATCGACTGAAACAGCAGGGCCGCGGCCGCGAACAGCGCGAGGATGGCCAGCGACGGGGTCAGGAGCTGGAGCCAGTCCATCGGCCGGCGCAGGCTATCACCTGCCTCCGACGGTGAGTGCTGGGGCGGCCCGGGCCGCCTCCGCTCAGCTTCCCGGCGTCACCCGGTAGGCGTCGAAGACGGACTCCACGTTGCGCAGCGCCCCGATCAGCGTGCGCACCGTGCCCACCTCGCCGACCTCGATCACGAACTTGCAGCGCACCATCTGGTCGTCCACCTGGCTGGTGGCGGCGACGATGTTGGCGCCGCTCTCCGAGATGGCGCGGGAGAGGTCCTCCAGCAGGTGGATGCGGTCCCAGGCGTCCACCGCCATCTCGGCCCGGAAGGAGTGGCTGTTCTCGCCGCCCCACGCGACCGGCGTGAAGCGCTCCGGCGTCTTGAGCAGCGTCTTGGCGTTGGGGCAGTCCTGGCGATGGATTGTGATGCCGCGGCCCAGCGAGATGTAGCCGAGGATAGGATCGCCCGGGACCGGCGTGCAGCAGCGGGCGAGGCGCACCAGCACGTCCGCCAGGCCGTCGATCTCGATGCCCATGGCGCTCGACGGCGCGACGCTGCGCGGGCGGGCGCGGTCGGTCGCGGCGATGGCGGTGGACTCGTCGGCCACCGCCTCCCCCACCTTCAGCCGGCGCAGGATCTTGTTGACGACGGTCTGGGCCGAGGTCTTCCCCATGCCCAGGGAGACGTAGAAGTCCTCCGCCCGGCGGAAACCCATCTCCTTGATGACCTCGGCGAGGAGCGGCGAGGCGACCACCTTCTGGCTCGGCATGCTCGCCTTGCGCAGCTGGTCCTGCAGCAGCTCGCGCCCCTGGTGCTCGGCGTCCTCGCGGCGCTCGCGGGTGAAGAACTGGCGGATCTTCGAGCGCGCCTTGCTGGTGGTGACCAGGTTGAGCCAGTCGCGCGAGGGGCCGCGGGGCGCCTTCGAGGTGAGGATTTCCACGAAGTCCCCGGACTGGAGGCGGTAGGTCAGAGGCACGATGCGGCCGTTCACCTTCGCGCCCACGCAGCGGTGCCCCACGTCCGTGTGCACGTCGTAGGCGAAGTCGAGCGGCGTTGCGCCGGCGGGCAGGCTGCGGACCTCGCCCTTGGGCGTGAAGACGAAGACCTCGTCGCCGTAGAGGTCCTGCCGCAGGGCCTCGAGGAACTCGCCCGGGTCGGTCGTGTCGCGCTGCCAGTCCATCATCCGGGACAGCCAGGCCAGGCTCTCCTGGCTGTCCGCCGCGCCGCCGGAGCGCTGCCCGTCGCGCTTGTAGAGCCAGTGGGCGGCGACGCCGAGCTCGGCGGTGCGGTGCATTTCGGGCGTGCGGATCTGGATCTCCAGCGGCAACCCCTCGGGCCCGATCACCGTCGTGTGCAGCGACTGGTACATGTTGAGCTTGGGCATCGCGATGAAGTCCTTGAACCGCCCCGGCATGGGCTTCCAGAGCGAGTGGACGATCCCGACCGCGCCGTAGCAGTCCCGCACCGACCCCACCAGCACGCGCATGGCGGTGAGGTCGTAGATCTCGTTGAACTCCTTGCCCTTGCGGGTCATCTTGTCGTAGATGGAGTAGAAGTGCTTCGCCCGGCCGGTGATCTCCACCGGGGTGATGCCGACGGCCTCGAGCTCGGTGCGCAGGTAGCGGCCGGCCTGGGCGATGTAGGCCTCGCGGTCGGCACGGCGCTGGTTCACCATCTGCTGGATCTCGGCGTAGCGGCGCGGGTGCAGGGCCGCGAACGCGAGGTCCTCGAGCTCCCACTTGAGCGAGTTGATGCCGAGCCGGTGGGCCAGCGGGGCGTAGACGTCCAGGGTCTCGCGGGCCTTCTGGATCTGCTTCGCCTTGCTCATGTAGCTGAGCGTGCGCATGTTGTGCAGCCGGTCGGCCAGCTTCACGAGGAGCACCCGGATGTCCCGGGCCATCGAGACGATCAGCTTGCGGTAGTTCTCCGCCTGCTGCTCCTCCTGGCTCTCGTAGTGGATCCGGGTGAGCTTGGTGACCCCGTCGACCAGCTTCGCGACCTCGGTGCCGAACTCGCGGCCGATCTCGTCCACGCTGGCGCCCGTGTCCTCCACGGTGTCGTGCAGGAGGGCCGCCGTGATGGTGGTCCCGTCGAGGCCCAGGCCGGCGCAGATGCGCGCGCAGCCCAGCGGATGGGTGATGAAGGGCTCCCCCGAGCGGCGCACCTGCGCGCGGTGGCG
>JAWVEW010000392.1:0-5482 GCA_033856495.1 Miltoncostaeaceae bacterium
CCGCCGATCCCGGGTATTACCGCTGGACGCAGTGGCTCTTCGTGCAGATGTTCCGGCGCGGCCTGGCGGAGCGGCGCGAGGCCGCGGTCAACTGGTGCCCGGTGGACCAGACCGTGCTGGCGAACGAGCAGGTCGTGGACGGCGCCTGCGAGCGCTGCGGGTCGCCGGTCGAGCTTCGCCAGCTCTCGCAGTGGTTCCTGCGCATCACCGAGTACGCGCAGCGCCTGCTGGACGACATGAGCGACCTGGTGGACTGGCCGGAGCGTGTGCTGACCATGCAGCGCAACTGGATCGGCCGCTCGGAGGGCGCCCGCGCCCTCTTCCGGACCGACGACGGTGAGCTGGAGATCCCGGTCTTCACGACCCGTCCCGACACGCTCTTCGGCGCCACCTTCTTCCTCCTCGCCCCGGAGCATCCGGCGGTCGGGCGCCTCGTCGCCGGCCGGCCCGAGGAGGCGGCCGTGCGCGAGTACGTGCGGGCGGCCGCCCGGGCCTCGGTGGCGGACCGCACCGCGGCCGATCGCCCGAAGACGGGCGCGTTCACCGGCCGAGGCGTGCGCAACCCGGTGAACGACGAGCTGATCCCGGTCTGGGTGGCCGATTACGTCTTGATGGACTACGGCACCGGCGCCATCATGGCCGTGCCCGGCCACGACGAGCGCGACTTCGCCTTCGCGCGCGCGCACGGGCTGCCGGTGCGCCGGGTGATCGCGCCGGAGGGCGCCGCCGCCGACGCCCCGTTGGAGGAGGCCTACGCCGGCGACGGCCGGCTGGTGAACTCGGGCTTCCTGGACGGCCTGCCGGTGGAGGAGGCCAAGCCCGCGATCGCGACCTGGCTCGAGGAGCGCGGCCTGGGCGAGGCGACGGTCGGCTACCGGCTGCGCGACTGGCTGATCTCGCGCCAGCGCTACTGGGGGGTGCCGATCCCGATCGTCCACTGCCCGGCCTGCGGGCCGGTGGCGGTGCCCGAGGACCAGCTGCCGGTGCTGCTGCCGCCCGTCGACGACTACGCGCCGAAGGGGCGCAGCCCGCTCGCCGCAAGCCCGGACTTCGTGCGGGCGACCTGCCCGGACTGCGGGGGCCCGGCCGAGCGCGAGACCGACACCATGGACACCTTCGTCGACTCATCCTGGTACTTCCTGCGCTACACGGCGCCGCACCTCTCGTGCGGGCCCTTCGAGCGCGACGTCGTTGACTACTGGCTGCCGGTGGACCAGTACATCGGCGGCGTCGAGCACGCGGTCCTGCACCTGCTGTACGCGCGGTTCTTCACCAAGGTGCTGAACGACGTCGGCCTGATCGGCTTCCGGGAGCCGTTCGCGCGCCTGTTCACCCAGGGGATGATCCACTACCTGGGCGCCAAGATGAGCAAGAGCAAGGGCAACGTGGTGGCTCCCGACGAGATCGTGGAGCGGTACGGGGCGGACACGCTGCGGCTCTACATCCTGTTCATGGGGCCCGCGGCCGAGGACGCCGAGTGGCAGGACCAGGGGGTGGAGGGGCAGCGGCGCTTCCTCGACCGGCTCTGGCGGCTGGTGGCGGCGCAGGACGGCGGCGTCCTCGCGCAGCGGCCGGCGATCGAGGCGCTGCGCGACGATCCGCTCGCGCTCGAGCTGGCGCGGAAGGCGGAGGCGACGGTCGCCAAGGTGACCCAGGACATCGCCGAGCGCTTCTCGTTCCACACCGCGATCGCCGCGATCCAGGAGTTGGTGAACCTGGCGACCAAGGGGCAGGCGGAGGGGACGCTGAGCAGCGAGGGCGGTCGGGCTGCCCTGCGTCACGCCACCCAGACCGCCGTGTCGCTGCTCTTCCCGTTCGCGCCGCACGTGGCCAGCGAGCTGTGGGAGGCGCTGGGCGGTGAGCGGCTGTGGGTCGAGCCCTGGCCGCAGGCCGACGAGGCCTTCCTGGTGCAGGACACCGTCACCGTCGTCGTGCAGGTGAACGGAAAGCTCCGCGACCGGATCGAGGCCCCGGCCGGGCTGGCCGACGCCGAGCTGGTCGCGATCGCCCGCGAGCGCCCTCGAGTCGCAGCGGCGATCGAGGCCGCCGGCGGCCGCAACGGCGCCCGCGTGGTGCGCGAGGTCGTCGTCCCCGACCGCCTCGTGAACCTGGTCGTCGCGTAGACCGATGACCTACTGCCTCGGAATCCTCACCCGCGAGGGGCTCGTGATGGCCTCGGACGGCCGCTCGAACGCCGGCTACGAGGTCCAGAGCTGCCTCAAGATGCACACCCTGGCCCGTCCCGGGGAGCGCGTCTTCGTGCTGCTGGCGAGCGGCGGCCTCTCGCTGACCCAGTCGGTGCTGGCGCTGCTGGAGCGCGACTTCGCCCGCGGCGAGGGCCTGGCCGGCGCGGCGACCATGTACGACGCCGCCCGCGTGGTCGGGGGCGCCGTGCGGCAGGTGGACGAGCTCGACCGCGCGGCCCTCGAGCGCGACGGGGCGCGGTTCAACGTGCACCTGGTGCTGGGCGGCCAGATCGGGGAGGAGCCGCCGGCGCTGTACCTGATCTACCCGCAGGGCAATCCGCTGCGGGCGACGCCCGAGGCGCCGTTCGCGCAGATCGGCGAGACCAAGTACGGGCTGCCGATCCTCGTGCGCGGGATCCGTCACGACGAGACCTCGCTGGAGGAGGCGGCGAAGTACGCGCTCATCTCGCTGGACTCCGCGATGCGCTCGAACGTGCTCGTGGGCCCGCCGGTCGAGCTGCTCGTGTACCGGGACGGCGAGCTGCGGCTCGACCGCCGCTGCCGGTTCGACGCCGACGACCCGGTCTGGGCGGCGCTCAGCGCGGGCTGGGACCGGGCGCTGCGCCAGAGCGTGGAGGCGCTGCCGCCGGTACCGCTGGGCTCGCCTCAGCTCACGGCGGCGGCGGCCAGCTCCTCGATCTCCACCTCGACCGTCATCCGCTCGGTGGGCGCGCCCACGTAGGTCCCGCGCAGCGGCGCCACGTCCGCGTAGTCGCGTCCCACCGCCAGGCGGATGTAGCGGTCGTCCGGGTTCCCCGGATGGGTGGGATCCCGCTCGACCCATCCCACGCCCGGGACGTAGGCCTCCATCCAGGCGTGGCTCTCACCCGGCTCGCGCCCGTCGGGGCGGAAGAGCCAGCCGCTGACGTAGCGGGCCGCCACGCCGGCGTGCCGGCAGATGGCGACCGACAGGTGGGCGAAGTCCTGGCAGACGCCGCGCCGGGCGCGCGCCACCTCCGCCACCGGCGTGTCGAACCGCGTGACGCCCTGCTCGTAGACGAGCGCCTCGTGCACCGAGTGCTCCAGGGCCTCCAGCCATCCGGTCACGCCGTTCCCGCGGGGCAGGTCCAGCGAGCTCGCCAGGTCCGTCACCTCCTGGGGCCAGCGGACGAGCGACGAGGGCGCGAGGAACTCGGCCATGTCGTCCTCGTAGCCGGGCGACGCCAGCGCGGCCCACTGGCCCTCCGGGTCGACCGCCGGCGGGGGCGGCGGGGCGCCGGTGATCACGACCACCGCCTCGGCCTCCACGATCAGGCGCTCGTGCCGCTCGGCGACCTGGAACCAGCGCACCTCGTTGCCGAAGGCGTCGCGGTGGCGGGAGAGCTCGACCTCGGGGGAGACGTGCACGCTGGACTCCTCGACGCGCTGGCGCCCCGAGGATTGCGGCACCAGGCGGGCCTCGTTCACGCTCTCGCGGGCCTGGCCCGCATAGCGAAGCTCAGTTCTGTGCCTGGCGTGCAGCCTGAGAATGACGGCCTCCGGAGCGGTCGTTGGGATACGCGAAGCACGCCCGGGCGAGGGCGTCGCCGATGTCGTTGCAGCGCGCCTGGATGGCGTCCAGCTGGACCGAGAGATCCGGGTCGGACAGGCTCGTGGTCGCGAGCGAGGCCCGGACGCCGTGGGCCAGCCGCAGCGGGGCCGCCTCGCGGTCCACGGCGCCCAGCACGCTCAGCTCCACCAGCGCCGCCTCGACCTCCCGCAGGCAGTAGGCCACCGAGCGCGGGAAGCGCTCGTCGAGCAGCAGGAAGCGGGCCACCGCCTCGGGCGAGGGCCACGGGGAGCCGGCGTGAAGGTAGGCCTCCTCGGCCGAGGCGGCCGAGAGGAGCGCGCGCCACTGGTGCAGGTCGACCGCGGCGTCCAGCGTCTCGTCTTCGGGCACCAGGAAGTGGAACTTCACCTCCAGCAGCCGGGCCGACTTCTCCGCCCGCTCCAGGTAGCGGCCCAGGCGCAGGAACTGCCAGGCGTCGTCGTGTCGCATGCCCTGGTCCATCAGCCCCTGGACGAGGTGCGAGCCGCGCCGGACCGCCTGGCAGAACTCGTAGACGCCGTGGCGGGCGAGCGCCTCGGGGGGCCAGTCGCGCAGCTCGAGCGCCGCCGAGTTGAGCGACTCCCAGACGTCCGGCGAGAGCAGGTTGCGCACCGTGGTCGCGTTCAGCCGGGCGCGGGCGATGCAGGCCAGGATGCTGTTCGGGTTGCTCTGGCTGAAGGTCAGGAACCAGGCGACGCTGCGCTCGTCGGCCCGCACGTGGCTGGCGAGGAAGAGGTCGCGGTCGCCGGTGATGTCGATCAGCGGCTCCCAGACGCCGCGGCCGCCGTTGCCGTTGGCGAATCCGCCCTCGAGCGCCATCGCGTGGCTGACCTCGAGCAGGCGCGAGAAGGTCTCGGCCCGCTCCACGTTCCGGGCCGTCCAGTAGAGGGACTCGGCGACCCGCGCCAGCACTAGCGGGCGGCCACGTCGAGCTCGGCCAGCGGAGCGCGGCGACCGCTCGCGCGCGGGCTCGCGCCGAACGCCGACCCGTCCTCGTGGGCGGGGCCCAGCACCCAGGTGTCCTTGCTCCCGCCGCCCTGGGAGGAGTTGACCACCAGCGAGCCGTCGCGAAGGGCGACCCGGGTGAGCCCGCCCGGCACCACCCTCGGCACATCGCCGTAGACGACGAACGGCCGCAGGTCGACGTGCCGCGCCCGGAAACGGCCGTCGATGAAGACCGGGGCTCGCGAGAGCGAGATCGTGTCCTGGGCGATGTAGCCGCGCGGGTTCCGGCGCACCCGCTCGGCGAAGGCCGTTCGCTCGGCGCGGCTCGCGTGCGGGCCGATCAGCATGCCGTAGCCGCCGGCCCCGTCCACCGCCTTGACCACCAGCCGGTCGAGGTTCGCGAGCGCGAAGGCGCGGTCGTCGTCGCGCTGCATCAGGTAGGTGGGCACCTGGGCCAGGAGCGGCTCCTCGCCCAGGAAGTAGCGGATCAGGTCGGGGACGAAGGCGTAGACCGCCTTGTCGTCGGCGACGCCGGCGCCGATGCCGTTGGCGATCGTCACCCGGCCCTCGCGGTGGACCTGCATCAGCCCGGAGACGCCGATCAGCGACTCGCCCCGGTAGCAGACCGGGTCGAGGAAGGTCTCGTCGATGCGCCGGTAGACCACGTGGACGCGTCGCGGGCCGCGGGTGGTGCGCACGAAGACCTTGTCGGCGTCGACGAAGAGATCCGCCGGCTGCACGAGCTCGAGCCCCATCGTCCGCG
>JAWVEW010000393.1:0-6181 GCA_033856495.1 Miltoncostaeaceae bacterium
GTCTTCACCGCCTACCCGATGCCGTGAGCGGCCCGCCGCCCGCCGGCTCCGCGCCGGTGCCGCCGCCGGACGATCCGTTCGCGACGCCCGAGACCACGCTGGTGTCGATCCTCCGCTCGTTCTGGAAGCACCGGCGCGACGACGCCGAGGTGACCGAGCGCTGGCAGCGCTACGCCCGGCTCTACCCGGACCAGGTGGGCCGGATCCTGACCGGCCTCGACGCCGCCCTTGCCGCGCCGCCCAGCGATCTCCACGAGGTCCTCGCCGAGGAGGGATGGGTCCCGCTCTACCACGACGAGCCCTCGGGGGGCCGGCGTCCGTTCTCCCGGGACGAGTGCGTCGCGTGGCTGCGGGACGCGGTGGCGATGCTCAGGTCCGCGGCCGCGAGCCCCGGCTGACGGTGCGTTCCGGCGCGGCGTCGAGCCGCACGAGCCCCGACTAGCCGATCGTCCAGCCCCTAACCCGTCCTTCGGTGAGCGTGCCGCGGGCGGACGTCCTCGACCCTGGTCGGTGGCCGCACGGGCGATCGGCGCCCGCGACGGTCTCTGGACCCGAACGACGGACGACCGGGAGTCTCCTGATGCGACGACGGCTGGCGGACGAGGTTGGCCATGGGCCGCGGATGCGCGGCGGCACGCTGGCCGGGACGCTCGGGCTCCTGGTGCTCGCCGGCCTGGCCCTGCTCGCGACGTTGCCCGGTTGGGCGCGATCGGCCACGCCGAACCCGGCGACCTTCAGGCCGGTCGCCGACAGCTACGTGCAGGCCGACGCGGCCGGCACCAACTACGGCACGAAGACCGCGCTCCGCGCCGACGGCTCGCCGGTCGTACGGGCCTACCTCCGCTTCGACGTCAAGGGGCTCGCCGGCTCGGTCAGCAGCGCGATCCTCAAGGTCCGCTCGACCTCCTCGCACAGCACGGGCTACCTGGCCGCCGGCGTCGCCAACAACGTCTGGGGCGAGACGACGATCACGTTCAGCAACGCGCCGCCGCCGGGCGCGAGCGTCGGCTCCTCGGGCGCCTTCGCCGCGAACGCGTGGACCCAGGTGAACGTCACCTCGCTCGTCAGCGGCAACGGGCTGGTGAGCTTCGCCCTCACGACGACGAGCGGCACGGCCATGGCCCTGCAGAGCAGGGAGGCCGGGACCGCCAACGCGCCCCAGCTTGTGGTCACGACCACGTCGTCCGACACCACGCCGCCGGCGACCCCGACCGCCCTCACCGCCGTGGCCAGCGGCCAGAACCGGATCGACGTCGGCTGGACCGCCCCGGCCGACCCGGACGTCGTCGGCTACGGCGTCTACCGCGACGGCAGCGCGACGCCGATCCCGGTCGCGGCGACCAGCTACAGCGACACCGGCCTGAGCGCCGGCTCGACGCACAGCTACCGGGTCGACGCCGTCGACGGGGCCGGCAACCGCTCCGCCGCGACCGCTCCCCAGAGCGCCACGACGCAGACGCCGGCGCCTGGCGCCGCCATTCGGGCCGCCTTCTACTACCCGTGGTTCCCGCAGGGCTGGAGCCAGCTCGGGTACGCCCACTTCTCCCGCTACCACCCCACCCTCGGCGACTACGACTCCGCGGACCCGGCGGTGATCCGGGCGCACATCGCGGCGATGCAGTACGGCAACATCGACGCCGGCATCGCGTCCTGGTGGGGAGTCGGCCACCACACCGACGGGCGGATCCCCGCGCTGCTGGCGGGCGCCGCCGGCACGAGCTTCAAGTGGGCGCTCTACCAGGAGCAGGAGGGCCAGACGGACCAGACCGCGGCCCAGATCCGGGCGGACCTCGTCTACATCCGCGACAACTATGCGACCAGCCCCAACTACCTCCGGGTCGACGGGCGCTTCGTGGTCTTCGTCTACAAGGCGTCGAACGACGGCTGCGGCATGGCGGACCGCTGGGCGCAGGCGAACACCGTCGGCGCCTACATCGTGCTCCACAGCTTCACGGGCTACCAGAGCTGCGCGAGCCAGCCCGACGCCTGGCACGTCTACGGACCGGCGCAGCCGGTGCGGGTCGTCGCCGGCTCGTCCTACAACATCAGCCCCGGCTTCTGGAGGATCGACGAGGCCCAGCCGCGCCTCGCCCGGGACCTCGCCCGCTGGCGCAAGAACATCCGCGACATGATCGCCTCCGGCGAGCGCTGGCAGCTCATCACGTCGTTCAACGAGTGGGGCGAGGGCACGCCGGTCGAGAGCGCCGTCGAGTGGCCGAGCGCCTCGGGCCATGGCGACTACCTGGACGCGCTGCACGCCAACGGGACCGAGCCGGCCCCGTAGGGCCCCTGGGTCGGCCTGAGGGGCGGCGCCCGGCTGGCGGGCCGGGCGCCGCCCCCTGGCGGCCGCTAGCGGAGCGCGGAGCGGCGGGCGCGGGCGGCGATGGCCTGCCGCCAGCCGCGCGGCGTCGTCAGCCGGACGTCGCAGGCGCCCGCCGCGAGCATCGCCTCGCGCAGCGCGCGGGCAGCCATGCTGCATGCCGCCGCCCGGCTCGGCGCGCGCACGGCCGCCCGAAGGTCGACGGTGCCGGCGGCGAGGTTCGCGCTGAGGATCGGCTCGACCACCATGAGCGACGCCCCGACCGACTCGAGCAGCTCGCGCGAGAGCGTGAAGTCGCCCGACGCGCGGACCTCGACCGCATACTCGGCGCCGGAGTCGGCGAACACGAGAGTGCTGGCGGGCACGTGCTGCAAGGTGGTGCTCATTTGGGGCCTCTCCGTCTGGGGGACGCCCGCGGGGCGGGCAATCCGATCAGCTCATCCCCCCCATCGGCAGCCCACAGATTTTCTTGAGCCCCGGTTTGCCGCCGGCGGGCGGCGGCTAGACCCCGGCTGCGCGACCCAGCAGCGCCTCGACGCGGCCGAGCAGCTCGCGATTGCTGAAGGGCTTGCGGATGTAGTCGTCGGCGCCGGCCGCGAAGCCGCGCTCGACGTCCGCCTCCTGTGCCTTCGCGGTCAGCAGGATCACCGGGATGGCCGCGGTGGCAGGCGACTCGCGCAGCCGCCGGCAGACCTCGAGGCCGGTGAGGCGCGGCATCATCCAGTCGAGGAGCACGAGGTCCGGGTGGATCTCGCCCGCGGTGGCCAGCCCCGACTCGCCGTCCGCCTCGCAGCGCACGCTGAAGCCCGCCCGGGAGAGCTTGAACGCGACGAGCTCCCGGATGTCGGCGTCGTCGTCCACGATCAGGATTGTGGCCATCAGCGTCCTTCCGGTAGGAGGCGACGTCGTTGGAGGGCGTCGGTGGCGGCCCCTGGGATGGGGCCTTCCCTACAGATCGGCCGCGGGCCGGGCGAGGTTGAGCGGGAATCAGCCAGTCCCGCCGATCCGGCCGTCGTCCCGGATGGCGCCGAAGCGGGCCTGACCGCCGAGCCGGTGGACCTCGCGGACGACGCCCCTTACGAACTCGGCGCGCTGGTCGAGCTCCATCTCCTCCAGCTGGCGCACCTGCTCGCCCGACACCTCGACGTCGCCGGCCTCGGCGACCGCGCGAAGCGGGTCGGCGATCAGGGCGGCGCGGAAGTCCGGGTCGACCACCGCCCGCACCCAGAGCGGCGTGAGCTCCCGGGGGGCGCTCACGATCGCGCGGAGAACCCCGGCGGACCCAGCAGGACGAAGACGGTCCCCCGCGGTGCCTGCGCGCGCAGCGGGCTGCCCGTCGGCAGCAGCTGCGGCGCCGAGGTCCCGAAGTCCCGGGCCACGATGCGGGCGGCCGGGAGCGCCCCGCTGCGGTAGTAGGTCTCCGAGCGCCCCGGAACCCGTGGCCCGTTCCCGGTCTCCACGTTCCGGTAGCCCAGGCGGCGCGCACGCGTTTCCGTGCGCCCCGCGAGGCCCGTGATGTCGGTCCCGTTCAGGATGACCAGACGGACGCGCGCCCGCAGCGCCTCCGGGCCGCTCGGCACGGGGGGCTGCGCGGTCGTGGCCGTCGTCGAGGGTGCGGTCGTCGTCGTCGTGCCGCCGGCCCCGACGGTGGAGCCCGAGCCGCCGTGCAGGACCCACCCCAGGCCGAACCCCACGCCCAGCCCGACGGCGAGGAACGCTGCGGGGACGAGCCAGGAGCCGGGAATGGGGACACGACGGCGGGGGCGGGACTCGAGCGCCATCCAGCGCGATGCTATTCGCCCGGGCCCCGACGCGCTGCCCCCGGGATCGCGCCGAGCGGACGCCCCTTGCCGGCAGCGGCCCCGGGGTCGATGATCCGGACGTGCTGACGCGGTACCTGTATGGAGCGGACGGCCGCATCCGGCTCGGGCGGCTGCTGCCGCTGCTGGCCGTCACGGTGGGCCTGGCCATCTTCGGCACCGTGACGCTCGTGGTCACGCCGATCCTCTCGGGGCACCCGGCGATCCGGACGATCTGGGTGCTCTTCGGCGTGCTGCTGCTCAAGCTGCCGCTGATCCTGCTGCTCTGGTGGTTCATCGCGCGCAACCGCGAGTGGCCCAACCAGCGGCCGCGCTGGAGCGACCGCGAGATGTCCGAGATCCTGACCCGCCTCGACGACGAGGCCACCCGCGCGCTGAGCCGCCCGGATGCGCCGGCGCGGCTGGCGCACCTCTCCCGGGAGGCCTGGCATCTGGCGGACCAGCTGAGCGGCGAGCGGAAGGTCGACGCGCTGACCGTGGCGCTGAAGATCGACGAGCTCGTCGGGCGGGTGCGCGAGCGCCGCCCGCAGGGGTGACCGCAGGGTGGAGCCCGGCGAGCACCTGGACCTCCTGCTGGAGGCGATCGCGGCCGACGGCGACGGCTTCCGGCGCCTGCTGGCCGGCGACGCCGCGGGCGCGCGGGGGCCCCTGACCGAGGCCGCGGGCCACTACCGGCGGTCCTGGGAGGCGGCCCCGCCGCGGAGCTACGGCCGCCTGGTGGGGATGCTGAAGTCCGCCGTCATCGGGGGCGAGGGCGCGGGCGCGGCAGCCTACGTGCGCTCGCAGCTGGGCGACGAATGCGACTCACCGACCTCGTGCTACGCGGTGGCGATCGCCGCCCTGGCGGAGGGCGACGACGCCCTGGCGGCCCGAGCCGCCGAGGGCATGCTCGCGGGCGACCCCGCCTTCCGGCGAGCCGCGGAGGCGATCATCGCCCTCGCCGCCCGCGACGGCGGCGGCTACTCGGCGGCCCTCGACGCCATCGTCGCCGACTTCGCCGCCCGCGACGCCCACCTCACGGGCGTGGCGATCGCGGACACGGCCGTGATGCTCGAGACGCTCGCCACGCCGCGCGGGATGGCGCGCCGCCCCGCCTCCCCCCTGGTGCCGGCCGTCGCGGCCTGATGGATGAGTCCGGCTGCCACGGCCGCCGGCTCGATCAGATCGCGCGCCCCGCGAAGGGGCAGGCGTCCTGCGGGCGGGCCACGTAGATCCAGGAGCGGGCCAGGATCGAGTCGGTCGGCAGCAGGCGGACGGTCCTCGGAAGGCGCACGTGCGTGCCCATGCGGCGCTCGAGCGTGAGCCCCGCGAGCGCCAGCGCGTTCACCATGATCGGCGTGGGCAGGCTGACCAGGTGGCCCTCGGGGTCGGGCCGGCGGCGCAGCTCGCGGTAGAGCTCGATCCAGTTGTAGGGGTTCGGCGCCGACAGCAGCGCGCGGCCCTCCGGCGCGAGCACGCGGCGGATCTCGCACAGCAGGGCAAGCGGCGCGGGCAGGTGCTCGAGCAGCTCCAGGCAGAAGACGCAGTCGTACTCGCCGTCGTCGGCCGGGATCCCCCTGGAGAGGTCGGCCTGTCGGACGTCGATGCCGCGGTCGGCGGCCCGCTGGACGTTCTGCTCGCTCAGGTCGAGCCCCGTGTACTGCACCGCGATGCCCGCGGCGCGGAGGTGCTCGGCCAGGCCGCCCGCCTTGGCGCCGAGGTCGAGGACCCGCTCGCCGTCGCGCAGCTGCGCCGCCGCGGCCGCCTTGCGGAACCGCAGCGCCGCCTCGGGGTCGATCGGCGGGGCCTCGGTGGCCCGCCGGTCGTAGAAGGCGGTGAGCCGCTCCTGCGGATCGGCGACCAGCGCCAGCGCTGCCGTCCCCGCTGCCCGTCCGTGCGACATCTGACCCCCCGAGGCTCGTTCCGGTCGGGTCAGTGGGGACCCTCCCGCCGTCCCCTCCTCCATTCGCCGGCCGCCGGCGATCCCCTCGGCACCGCTCCGGCGGCGGCGCGCCGGTGCCCCGCCATCGGTCACTCCTCCGCAGCTCCGGCTCGATGGCAC
>JAWVEW010000394.1:0-2725 GCA_033856495.1 Miltoncostaeaceae bacterium
CTCGGCCTCGAGACGATGGGCGGCGTGATGACCAAGGTGATCGAGCGCAATACCACGATCCCCGCCCGCCGCACGGAGGTGTTCTCGACGGCCGAGGACAACCAGACCGCCGTCGACGTGGTGGTGCTCCAGGGCGAGCGCGAGATGGCGAGGGACAACCGCCAGCTCGCGCGCTTCCGGCTCGAGGGCATCAAGCCGGCGCCGCGCGGCGTCCCTCAGGTCGAGGTGACGTTCGACGTCGACGCCAATGGCATCCTCAACGTGTCGGCGCGGGACAAGGACACGGGCGTCGAGCAGACCGTAACGATCTCCGAGTCGACGAACCTCGACCAGGCCGACATCGAGCGGATGCTGCGCGAGGCAGAGGAGCACGCCGCCGAGGACAGACGCCGGCGCGAGGAGATCGACGCCCGCAACGAGCTCGACTCGCTCGCCTACCGCGCGGAGCAGCTCGTGCAGGAGCTCCAGGACCGGCTCCCGGTGCACGAAAAGGCGCGCGCCGAGGACCTGATCCAGCGCGCACGCGGGGCCGTGGAGAACGAGGCCGGGATCGACCAGGTGCGGCCGCTGATCAGCGACCTGCAGCAGGTGCTCCAGACCCTGCCGGCCGCGGCTCAGCAGGCGGCGTCCACGGGGGCGGGCGGCAACGGGTTCGGAGATGGCAACGGCGCGACCGCTGACGACGAGGAGGTCGTCGATGCAGAGTTCACCAGAGAGTGAGGGAAACGCCGGAACGGTCGATATCGAGGAGCGTCGCGAGGAGGAGCCCCGCGAGGAGGCGCCGCGGCCGGATCCGGCGCTCGCCGAGATGGAGGACCGCCTGAAGCGAGCGCTCGCGGACCTCGACAACTACAGGAAGCGGTCGGCCAGGGAGGTCGACCGCCGGGTGCTCGAGAGCCGCGAGTCGATGCTGCGCGACTGGCTCGAGGCGGTCGACAGCATCGACAGAGCGCTGCAGATGGACCCGGACGGCCCGGCCTCGGCCGGGTTGCGCGCCGTGCTCGAGCAGATGGAGTCGATCCTCGCCCGCCACGGGGTGACCCGTACGGGCGCCGCCGGCGAGCCGTTCGACCCCGAGCGCCACGAGGCCGTCGCGGTGCAGGAGAGCGGCGAAGCGCCGGACCGCACGATCCTGAACGTGGCTCGCTCGGGCTACGCACTCGGCGACCGGGTGCTGCGGCCGGCGCAGGTGGTCGTCTCCCGCACGGGCTGATGGCCGTCGGGTACCGGGACTACTACGAAACCCTAGGGGTCCCGCGCGACGCCTCGAACGAGGAGATCCGCAAGGCCTATCGGAAGCTCGCCCGCGAGAACCATCCGGACGTGAACAAGGACCCGGGCGCCGAGGACCGCTTCAAGGAGGTGTCGGAGGCGTACGAGGTACTGCGCGACGAGGAGAAACGCGCGAAGTACGACCGCCTGGGCTCGAACTGGAGGCGCGGCGACGACGTCTCGGGCGCGGCCGGCGTCGACCCGCGCGACTTCGACTTCGACTTCGGTAACGGCGGCGGCGGCACACGATTCGACTTCGGCGGTGGGGGCGGCGACTTCAGCGACCTGTTCGAGGGGCTGTTCCGGGGCCGTCGCAGCGGCGGCGGGTTCGGCGGCGGCTTCTCGACCCGGGGCGGCGACCACGAGGCCTCGCTTGAACTGTCATTGGAGGAAGCGGCGCGAGGCGGCCGCAAGAAGATCACGCTCGGCGACGGCCGCGACTACGACGTGAACATCCCGGCCGGCGTCCGCGACGGTCAGCGCATCCGACTCGCCGGCGAGGGCAGCCAGGGCGTGGGCGGCGGCCCGCCCGGAGACCTCTTCCTGCGGGTGCGCATCAGGCCGCACCCGCGCTTCCGCAGGGAAGGCGACGACCTCTACACCGATCTGCCGGTCACGCCCTCGGAGGCCGCACTCGGAGCCGACGTGCCGGTGCGGAAGCTCGACGGTGACACCGTCCGGCTCAAGGTCCCAGCCGGCTCCTCGAGCGGGCGCAAGCTGCGGCTGCGCGGCCAGGGCATGCCGGGCGGCGACCTGTACGCGACGGTGATGATCCACGTGCCGAAGACGCTCTCGAAGGAGGAGCGAGTCGCGTACGAGCGGCTCGCCGAGGTGTCCGGCTTCGATCCCAGGAGCGAGCGCCGATGACCGCCACGGCGCTGGCCGTGATCGAGCTCGAGGTGGTGGCCCGCGAAGCCGGGCTCCATCCCGAGGTGTGCGAGCGGCTCATGCGACTGGGGCTACTCGACGGCCCGCCGTTCGCCGACGACGCCGCGTCGCAGCTGGCCCGCGCGGCGCGCCTGCGCCGGGACCTC
The DNA here is from genome assembly GCA_033856495.1 of Miltoncostaeaceae bacterium. Classification (GTDB taxonomy): domain Bacteria; phylum Actinomycetota; class Thermoleophilia; order Miltoncostaeales; family Miltoncostaeaceae; genus JAWVEW01. The sequence continues at coordinate 2,307 of JAWVEW010000394.1, forward strand.
GGCCTGGGCTGGTCGGGCGCCGTATTCGCCTGCGAGCTGCTCCGCCGGATCGACGATCTCGAGGCGCAGGTGCGCCGCTACAACAGCGAGGGGTGACCTGATGGACCCGAACAAGCTGACGCAGAAGACCGCCGAGGCCCTCCACGCGGCGCAGACGAGGGCGCTCCGCTACGGGCACACCGAGATCGACGTGGAGCACATGCTCGCGGCGCTCCTCGAGCAGCCGGACGGCCTGATCCCGCGCCTGCTCGGGCGACTCGACGCCGACGTCGACGCAATCAAGGCCGAGCTCGAGCGCAGCCTCGAGAGCCGGCCGCGGGTGAGCGGGTCGGGCGCGTCGGGCGAGGCGCACCTGACCCGTGCGCTCGGGATGCTGCTCGAGTCCGCCGAGAAGCACGCGGACCGCCTGAAGGACGAGT
>JAWVEW010000395.1:0-4398 GCA_033856495.1 Miltoncostaeaceae bacterium
ACGAAGATCTCGTCCCGCTCGGAGCGCTCCGGATCGGGCATCAGCCGCTCGCGCGCGCGGCGGGCAACCTTCTCGTAGCTGGGTCTCGCGCCGTAACGGACCCAGCGCCGCCGCAGCGAGTCCGGCAGCGAGAGCGGATGGGCCACCGTGCAGAGCCCGGCCACCTCCGGCGCCTGACGCAGCGCCTGGTAGTTGGTGACCATCGTGGCCCCCATGCTGTAGCCCAACAGCACGATCCGCTCGTATCCCCGGCGGCGCAGGAGCGCCAGCGCGGGGTCGATGTCCAGCGGCGTCCGGTGGAGCAGCCCGCCGCCGAAGAACACCCCGTAGTTGGCCATCCTGGTGTTGATGGACAGCACCGGATGGCCTGCCTGAGCGAGCCCGAACGAGACCGTCCGCGGCACGCCGGACAGGAAGTTCCCGATGGAGCCGTGAACCACGACCACCGCGGGCCGTGCGACGGTGCGCCGGCCGCCCGCCCCCGGGGGCAGGTACAGGAGCCCGTCCCACCGCTGGCCGTCCTCGGTGTCGAGGGTGAGCAGCTCCAACCGCAGGCGCTTGTCGTCCCGGCCGAAGAACGGCCGCCGGGGTTCCGGGAGCAGCCGCGAGGAGGGGAGCCATCGGCTCACCTCAGGCGCGGGGATCGAGCCAGCGCACGACGGCGTCGATCGTCGGGATGTCGCGGTTCGAGAAGGCGTGGTCGGCGCCCTCGATCCACACCACCTCCACGTCCTCGTTGCCGGCGGCCCGCGCCACCGAGGCCAGCCGCTCGGCCTCCTCCGGGTACACCACCTCGTCCGAGGTGCCCTGCACGAGCAGGATCGGCGCCCGCACGTCGATGATCTGCCGGTGGGCCATCGCCGCGTGGGCCTGCGGGCCGCGCGTGTGCCACCACGTGCGATGCGTGTAGACCTCGCTGGCGGCCGGCGAGTGGCCGGGCCCGCGCGAGCAGGCGATGACGACGATGCGGTCGGTCGAGACCGGATCCCCCGCGATGCGGCCCTCGATCAGCTCTGCGAGCTCCTGGTAGGAGGGCGTGGCGCCGAAGCGGTCGCTGCGCCGCTCCGACGACTGCGGCAGGCCCCACGGGTTCCCCAGGCACACGAGACCGCGCAGGTTCTCGGGAGTCCGGGCGGCGACGTAGCGGGTCGCCAGGGTGGCGCCGCTCGAGTAGCCGGCCATCACCAGGCTTTCGAAGCCGCGCTCGCGCAGCCAGGCCTCGCCCGCCTCGAGGTCGAGGAGCGCATCGTCGAAGATCGCCTCCCCGAAGAGCTGGCCGATGTTCGCCAGCCGCGTCTCGAGCACCAGCGTGGGGTAGCCGGCGTGCGCCAGGGCGGCGGGCAGGAAGCGGAGCGTCCCGACCAGGAAGTTGCCCATCACCCCGTGCGCGTGAACGACCGCGGTGCGCCGGCCGGTGCGGCGCTCGCGGCGCCGCAGGGCGCGTTCGTCGAGGTGGAAGAGCGCGTCGTGGACGGCGCCGTCCGACGCCGCCAGGGTGACCAGCTCCCGCTCGACCGCCACGCCGGCTCCTACGCGGCGCGGAGCGCGCCCGGCTCCACTCGCTGCACGTCGCCGAGCGGCATCTGCAGGAAGCGGGTGGCGAGCTCGCGGAAGCCGGCCGGGTCGCCGCTGCAGGCGAAGCGGTAGGCGCCCTCCCGCCGCTCCCCGCGCCGGAGGCCCTTGCGCCCGAGCGTCTCGCCCACCTCGCGCGCGATCTCCTCGCCGCTCTTGATGAGCGTGACGCCCGGCAGCGACCGGCGCAGCAGCCGCTCCACGATGGGGTAGTGGGTGCAGCCCAGGATGGCGGTGTCGACGTCCGCGGCGATCAGCGGCGCCGCGTACTCGCGGACCATCGCCACGATGCGCTCGTCGAAGGGATCGCCGTTCTGGATCGCCGGAGCCAGGCGCGGGCAGGCGACGCTGGTGACGCGGACGCCGGCGTCGTGAGCGTGGATCATGCGCTCGTAGGAGCCCGAGGCGACCGTGGCCTCGGTGGCGAGCAGGCCGACCCGCCGGTTGCGGGTGGCCTGGACGGCGGCGTGGGCCTCGGGGCCGGTGACGCCGATCACCGAGAGCGCGACCCGCTGCTGCAGCCACGGCAGCGCGGCCGCCGTCGCGGTGTTGCAGGCGACCACGATGAGCTTCACGTCCTGGCTCAGCAGCCAGCCGGCGATCTCGAGCGCGCGCCGCCGCAGCTCCTCGACCGTCTTCTCCCCGTACGGGAAACGGGCGGTGTCCCCGAAGTACACGAAGTCCTCGCTCGGAAGGGAGGCCAGGCACTCGTCGAGCACCGTGAGCCCACCAACCCCCGAGTCGAACACGCCGATCGGTCGCTCCGCGGAGAGCGCCAGCGCGGCCTCCTGTCGCGTCGCCGCCGTCGCCGTACCATAGCCGTGCCCCCGGCGACGGCGCGCCCGGGGCGGCGGCGCGGGGGCGGGGCTACGATCGGCGGGTGGCTGCGCCCCTGCCGGTGACCTACATGTTCAGCCGCGAGTGCCCCTCGCACGAGGAGGGCCTCGAGCTGCTGCGGCGGGCCGGCCGCGAGGCGGGCGTCGAGCTGGACCTCACGGTGCGCGAGGTGCTCGACGACGAGGAGGCCGAGCGGCTGCGCTTCCCCGGATCGCCGACCTACCTCCTTCGCGGCACCGACGTCGCGGCCACCCCGCAGGGGGTGCCGTTCCGTGCCGACGCCTGCCGAGCCTACGAGCGACCGGGCGGGCGCGTCGGGCCGCTGCCGCACCTCGACGACCTGGTCGCAGCCCTGAAGGAGCACGCCCCATGAGCCTCGCCCTCGATTCGCCCGCGCCGACGTTCGCGCTGCCCGCGGTGGGCGGCGAGGAAGTGTCCCTCGACCGGCTCGCCGACCGCGCCGCGGTGGCGGTCGTCTTCTCGTGCAACCACTGCCCCTACGTCCGTGCCTGGGAGGACCGGCTCAACGACATCGCGCGCGACTACGCGCCGCGCGGGGTGGCGGTGGTGGCGATCAACAGCAACGACGCCGCGAGCTATCCGGCCGACTCCTTCGAGGCGATGGCCGAGCGGGCGCGCGAGAAGGGCTTCGTCTTCCACTACGCGCAAGACTCGAGCCAGGAGGTGGCGCGCGCCTACGGCGCGTCCCGCACCCCGGAGGTGTTCCTGCTCGACGGCGCGCGCCGGGTCGCCTACCACGGCGCGATCGACGACTCCACGGAGCCCGACGCGGTGCGCTCGCCCTACCTGCGGGAGGCGCTCGACGCGGTGCTGGCCGGGGGGCGGCCGGCGGCCCCGGAGACCGGCGTCGTCGGCTGCACCGTGAAGTGGCGGCGGTGAGGCCGGGTCAGTCGGCGGCGTCCGCCAGGGCGCGGTAGCCGCGGTTGTAGTGCAGCAGCGGGTCGCCGAGGTCGTCCAGCTCGGGCACCTCGGCCCGCGTCACACGTCCGACCAGGATCGTGTGGTCGCCGCCGTCGAGGGCCGCCTCGCGCGCGCAGACCAGCCGGGCCAGGCCCACCGGCAGCAGCGGCGCGCCGTACGGCCCGACCTCGTGCGCGAGCCCCGCGAACTTGTCGATGCCGGCGCGCGCGAAGTGCGCCGACAGCTCGCGCTGCTCCCGTGACAGCAGATGCACCCCGAAGCCGTCCGCCGTCACCAGCGCGTCGTGCGACCCGCTCGAGCGCGCGATGCACGCGAGCACGAGCGGCGGATCGAGCGAAAGCGACGCGAACGACGAGACGGTGATGCCGGTCGGCCCCTGGGGGCCGGCGGCGGTGACGACGGTGATCCCACTCGCCCACCGGGAGAGCGCGGCGCGGAAGTCGCCGCTGGTGACCGACCCGGCTGGCCCGGCCGGGTCCGCGCGCTCGGCCGGGCTCGCTGAGGAGCGGGGCGACATTCGCGGCATGTTATCCGCGCCGCCGCCGACGTGCCGTCCCGACGGGCTGGAGAACGGTGTCTCGAATGATGAATCCGAGCTTTTGGCACTATTGACACGTGCGGCGAGGCGGCCATACCGTCGCGATGCTCGGCCGCCGGGCGTGGGTGGCGGAGCGTGGCCTGACACGACACGCCGCCCCGAAGGAGGCATGACCATGGCCCGGTCAGCACGGCGGTGGAGGGTATGGCTCGTCGTGGCGGTGGCCGCCATCGGGGCAGGCGTCGCCTCGCTGGCGAGCGGGGCGACGCAGAACGCACCCGAGGTGACGCTGCGCTTCGGCTTCGTGACGCCGCTCACCCATCCGTACGGCCGGACCATGCTGGAGTTCCAGAAGAAGGTGCAGAACGGCTCCAACGGCCGGATCAAGCTCGATCTTCTTCCCATCTTCGGCGGCGGCGACGACATCGCGCTGCTGAACGGCGTGAAGGGCGGGCTGGTGGACGGGGGGGCGATCTCCGCCGCCATCTGGTCGACCGCCAAGATCAACT
>JAWVEW010000396.1:0-5788 GCA_033856495.1 Miltoncostaeaceae bacterium
CGCTGGCCGCGCTGGCGATCCGCCGCCGAGCGTTGAGCTAGCCCTCGACCCGTCGCGTCGTGCGGGGCGCCGACGGCTTGGACCCGACGACGAGGGGCTCCGACTGCCAGTTCTGGAGCGTGCCCTCCCAGAAGTCCGGATGGGCCAGGGAGCCGAGCCGGCTCACGCTCCGCTCGGGCGACCCCCGCTGCACGAACCAGACCGTCGCGCCGACGCCCCAGACAGGTTCGCCCCTGCCGCGCCCCGCGCCCCGCTACCCGGCCGGCGGCGCCGCCTCGTCGAGCGGCTGGCGGCCTGCGAAGCCGGCGTGGACGTCGTGCCACCAGGCGATGCGCTCCTCGCCGAGGCGCCAGCACAGGTACACGACCCGGCCGTCGCGCTCGTAGGGGAAGTCGCAGAGGCCCTCGTCGAGGTCCCGCACCACGATGCCCCACTCCTCGATGCGGCCGAGGCCCCGCGTCATCGTGAGCGCGGCCTCGGCGAACCGGCGCCCGTCGGCGCCGCCGCCGTTGGTCGGCGCCCGCTTCGCCAGCGCCGCCAGCAGCTCGCGGTCGCCGATCACCGCCCGCGCCCGCCGCAGCTCCTCGATGAGCTGCGTCAGCGGCCCGAGCAGCGCCGTGGCCTCGGCGAGGGTGTAGAGGCGCTGGCCGGCCACCGGCCGGGCGTCAGGCCGCCGCGACCTCGTCCCGCCGCACCGGCCGGTAGAGCGTGTCGCGCTCCACTGGCGTGCGCCCGCCGGCCTGGATGAGCCCCCGGATGCGCTCCTGGCTGAGGCCGACCGGCGTCTGCACGGTCGTCGCGTGGGCGATCCGCTCCTCGGTCAGCGTTCCCGAGAGGTCGTCCAGCCCGTACGAGAGTGCCTCCACCGTGATCTCCTCCCCCAGCATGACCCAGTGGCCCTTGATGTGGGGGAACGAGTCGAGGAACAGCCGCGCCACCGCGATCGTCCGCAGCTTCTCCTCGCGGTTGGGGCCGGGCAGGTAGGCGAAGTCCGTGTTGCCGGGCAGGAAGGGGAGCGGGATGAAGGCCTGGAAGCCGCCGGTCTCGTCCTGGAGGTCGCGCAGCTGCGCCATGTGGTCGACCTGCTCCTCCGGAGTCTCGAAGTGGCCGAACAGCAGCGTCGCGTTGGTGCGGAGGCCGAGCTTGTGGGCGTCGCGATGGACGTCGAGCCAGACCTCGGCCGGCGCCTTGCGGTCGGCGATGATGCGCCGCACCCGCTGGCTGAAGACCTCGGCGCCCCCGCCCGGCATGGTGTCGTGGCCCGCCGCGATCGTGCGCTCGAGCGCCTCGCGGGCGCTGACCCGCGACAGCTTGGCGACGAAGTCGACCTCCACCGCGGTGAGCGCGGTCAGCGCCACCTGCGGCACGGTGGCCTTCAGCTCCGAGAAGAGCTCCTCGTAGTACTCGAGGGTGTACTCGCGCGTCATGCCGCCCACGATGTGCAGCTCGGTGATGCCGATGTCGGCCAGCTGCACCGCCCGCTCCACGAGCTGGTCGACGCTGTATGCGTAGGCGCGGGCGTCCTTCTCGCTCCAGACCGCGAACGCGCAGAAGCCGCAGCCGACGACGCAGATGTTCGTCGGGTTGAGATGGGCGTTCACGTTGTACGTGACGTTGTCGCCGGTGCGGCGGCGGGTGACGGCGTCCGCGGCGGCGCCGAGGTCCGCGAGGGGCGCGTCGCGGTAGAGGGTCACCGCCTCGTCGGCGCTGATGCGCTCGCCGTCGGCGGCCCTCGCGAGGATGCGATCGATCACCGTGGCGCAGATTATCAGCGGCCGCCGACCGCAAGCGCCGGGGCCGGCGCGACGAACGTCACCGGGCGCGCCCGGCGCGCGCCCGGCTCCCGGCCGGCCCCCGATGGCGGTGGTAGCCTCAGCCGGTGAGCCTGGTCGAGCAGCTCGACGCGATCCTGGCCGAGCAGCCGGAGGACTGGGCGATCATCGAGCTGCGCCTGATCGTGGACGACCCCCGACAGCTCACTCCCGCGCGGGTGGCCCTGGCTCGGGCGAACGGCCGCCCACAGCGTCCGCCCATGGACCACGACTTCCAGGTCACCGTCGCCCATCGCTGGGGCAACGGGACCTACCCCGGCGTGGTCAGGACCACGTTCAAGATCCTCGACGACCGGGGCATCACCGGACGCGTCTGGAGCGTGGCCGTCTACGACCAGCTGCAGCCGGCGCCGCCGCACCGCTACGGACCCTGATGTACCGGGACGATGGCGACCTCGAGCTGATGGCCGAGCTCGCCGGCGTGCTGGACGAGGTGGTGACGGCCGAGGGGCTGTCGGCCGGCTCCTATCTGGTGCTGAGGGCGCTGGTGCGCGACTCTCCGCAGGCGGTGACCGCCCTGGCGGCCGGCTTTCGGGCCGACCCCGAGGAGGTCGCCGCCCTCGGCGGGCGCCTCGCGCAGGCCGGGCTGGTGGAGGTCGGCGGCGGCGGCCTGGGCGCGAGCGCCCTCGGCCGCGAGCGGGCCGAGGCGCTGGAGACGCGCGCCAACGAGGCGATGCGCGCCTACGTGCTCGAGCGGCCCCATACGGCGACGGTCTACGGGCTGATGGCGGCGATGCAGGCCGGCCGCTTCACGGTCGAGGACCTGCTGGCGTTCCTGCAGGAGGACCAGGAGGGGGACGAGACCGCGCACGGGTCCGACCCTCCGGGCGGCTAGCGGAAGACGCTCTCCCCCAGCGCCGCCCAGACGTCCAGCTTGGTGCGCACGCGCTTGATCACCTCGTCGGTGAAGTCGTCGGTGCTCGTGTGGCCGCCCAGGTCGGCCGTCCGGACCTCGTCGCCCACCGACTCGAGGGCCGCCTCGTAGATGGCGCGCGAGACCTTGAGCGCCTCCTCGTCGCCGAGATAGGAGAGCAGCGAGGCGCCGGCCAGGATCATCGCCAGCGGGTTGGCGATGTTCTTCCCCTGCAGCGTGGGGGCGGTGCCGTGGGGCGCCTCGGCCATCACCACGCTCGGGCGCAGATCGTCGTCGAAGGCGAGCACCAGCGACTCCGCGCCGGCGATGGAGCCGAAGAGCGGAAGCACCAGGTCCGAGAGGCAGTCGCCGTCGCGGTTCAGGGCGGGGATGACCAGCGCCTCGCCGGTGTGGCTCACCAGCATCGAGTAGGTGGCGTCGATCAGCATCGGCCGGTAGCGCACGTCGGGGTGACGCGCGGCGGCCGCGTCGAGCTCCTCTTTCAGCATCCCCTCGTACACGGGCGAGACGGTCCACTTGGGGCCGCCCGCCACGGTGGCGTTCATCTTGCGGGCCTGGAGGAAGGCGAACTCGGCGACCGCCCGGCAGGTCCTGCGCGAGATGTGCTCGGTCCGCCAGGCGACCTCGTCGTCGCCCTCCCACTCGCGGTGCTCCCGGGCGCCGTAGGCGTCGTCCACGGCCATCCGCACGATCGAGATCGGCGAGTGGATGCCGGCCACCGGGCGCACCCCGGACAGCCGGCGGCCGGTGCGGATGATCACCTTGCCGTCGATCGCCTGGCGGAGCAGGGCGTTGGGGCTTCCGACGTCGCCGGCCCCCTCGGGGGTGATCGTGGCGGCCTTCAGGCCGAAGCCGTGGCGGCGCATGGCCTCGGCGGCCTCCAGGACGACCTGGTTCTTCGTGCGCCGGCGGTTCTCGAGCGAGAGGTCGTAGCGCTCGAAGGTCAGCTCCAGGCCGGTCACCGCCGGATCGAGCACGCGAAGGGCCTCGTCGAGCAGCTCCTGCCCGGTCTGATCGCCCTCCATGACCACAATCGTCCGCGACGGCATCCTGCTCCCGAGTATAGCCGTGGGTCCTCGTCGCCCCGCTCGCCTGTCCGGCGCCCGCAGGACGCTGGTTGCCCTCGCGACGCGACCGACGGCCGGCAGGCCGTCCCGGCTGGGGGGTTCCAACAACCGGTGCCGGCGGCGGTTCGCGACGACACACGCCCCACTGGGGCCACCGCCGCTAGGCGAGCCGCGTGAGGTGGCCGGCCACCACCTGGCCGGCGCCCTCGTCGCAGTCCGGCAGGGCCGCCGCGAGCCGCTGGGCGACGCTGTCGGAGAGCCCGGCGCGACCGGCCGCCTCCTCCACCTCGCGCAGGGACGCGACCTGGCCGGCCGGCAGCCGGTCCTGGTCGGCGGCGAGCGGATCGGTCGCGACGACGAAGCGGCCGTAGGCGGCGCGCACGTCCTCGTGCAGCCGGGCGCCCGCCTCCAGCTCCACGAGCGACGCGAGCGCGCGCTCCGGCGCCTCCCGCCAGGCCGCCAGGCGCAGCGCCGCCTCCGCCAGCGAGCCCAGCGCGGCGTCCACCCCGGCCGGCCCGTGACCGGCGGCGAGCGCACGGCCGGCGGCTCGGGCGAGCCCGCGAAGGGCCTCGGCGTCGATGGCGGCCTCGGCGTGCTCCCAGAGCAGCCCGAGGGCGGCCGCCTCGCGCGCCCGCCGCTCCGACCCCTCGGCGTCGAGCCCCGCGGTCAGGCACAGGAAGCTCGGCCCCTCGAAGGCGCACAGGTACCAGCGCCTGCCGGCCGCCGGCTCGATCGCCCGCAGCCCCAGCGGCGCCCGCCCCGCGATGCTGGCGGCGGCGCCGTGCGCGGCGCTGAGCTGCCGCGCCAGGAGCTCCGCCGGGTCCGCGCCCACCGGACATACTCTACGGCGACCGCGCGCGTCCGCGCCTACACTGGAGGCATGCGTGCGTCGGCCGGCGTTCCATGCCCGGACCCCGGGCCGCTGCCGTGGCCGTCGCTGCCGCCGGCCCGGGCGATCGCCGACGCCCTGGAGCCGGTCCTGCGCTCGCGTCGACGGCGCACCGTGTCGGAGCCGAGCCGGCGCGCCGGCGTCCTGCTCCTGCTCTACGACCGCGACGGCCGGCCGCACGTGGTGCTCACCAAGCGCACGGATCACCTGCTCCACCACCGCGGCCAGGTCTGCCTGCCCGGGGGGCGCTGGGAGGAGGACGACCCCGACCTGCGCGACACGGCGCTGCGCGAGACCGAGGAGGAGCTCGGCGTGCCGCGGTCCGCGGTCCGGGTGGTCGGCCAGCTCGATGACACGCCGACCATCGCGAGCGACTACGTCATCAGCCCGTTCGTCGGCACGCTGGAGGAGGCGCTCGCCCCGGTGCCGAACGCGTATGAGATCGCGCGGGTGCTCGAGGTGCCGCTGGACGACCTGATGGCCGCCGACGCCCGGCTCGAGCCGGACCCGGCGCCCCTCGCCCTTCGCTACCCGCTCATGGGCGAGGACGTCTGGGGGGCGACCGCACGCATCCTGCGCGTCTTCGCCCGCCTGGTCCGCTGCGCTCTCAGCCCTCCGCCGGCGCGCTGAACCCCCCGCGCCGGGCAGGCGGTCGCCCGGTCGCCAGCGACGGGCGCGGGGGCAGGTCCAGGTCGCGCTCACCGGCGCCCTCGCCGCGGCGGGCGAGCTCGTCCATCCGCCGCAGCTGCCCCCGCAGGAACGGCTGGCGCGGATGATCGGGCGGCAGCGCGGCGACCAGCTTGGCGATCCGCTCCCGGATGATGGGGGCGAAGTGCGGCGCGGCCGCCCCGACGAGCTGGGCGAGCTCCTCGTTCGAGGGGATGTCGTAGAGGTGCTCGGTGACCGTCATCGGGGCCAATCGTAGCCGCGCCGACAGGCCCCGGCCCTCCTGCCGCGGTTCACCAGTCCAGGCTGTTCGGCAGCGCGGTGAGCTCCTCCCGCGAGCTCACCCCCAGCTTGGTGAACACCTTGCTCAGGTGGTACTCGACGGTGCGCCGGCTGATGAAGAGCCTGGCCGCGATCTCGGGGTTGGAGGCGCCCTCGCGCACCAGCCGCGCGATCGCCG
>JAWVEW010000397.1:0-3779 GCA_033856495.1 Miltoncostaeaceae bacterium
GCGCTCACCGAGCAGCCCGCCGACCTGAGCGGCATCTTCGCCCCGGAGTTCACGCGCGACTACGTGATGGGCGGCGGCAAATGAGGGCGCGCGCCCGCCGGCGCGGAGCCGGTACGGGCGCGGACGAGGGAGGCGGGGGCCTGGCGGCGACGGTCGAGGCGTCCGCGGAGGCCGCGGCGGACCACACCGTCATCGAGTGGCGGAACACGCTGGGCGGCAAGCGGGGCCGGCGGGCGCGCGGGCGCGCGCACCACCCGCTGCTGCGGATCCAGGAGGAGATCCCGGGCCGCTGGCGCGCGGCCCTCGTCGCGCTCGGCCTGGCGGCGCCGATCCTGCTCTGGATCGCGCTCTCCCAGGGCTCGTCCGGCGACCTGCTGGTGCCGAGCCCCGCCCAGACCTGGCGGGGCGCCAGCCGCCTCTGGCACGAGGGCGTGCTGATGGGCGACGTCTGGGCCTCGCTGCGGCGGATCCTGATCGGATACGCGATCAGCATGGCGATCGCCGTCGTGCTGGGGCTGCTGATGGGCAGCTTCCGGTCCGTCGACTCGTTCTTCGAGCCGCCGATCGGCTTCCTGCGCTACATCCCGGCGACCGCGCTGGTGCCGCTGCTGCTCTTCTGGCTCGGGATCGACGAGATGCCCAAGGTCACGCTGATCGTGCTGGGCTCGGTCTTCTTCAACATCCTGATGGTGGCCGACGTCGCGCGCTCCGTGCCGAGGGAGATCGTCAACGCCTCCTACACGCTCGGCGCCGGGCGCCTGAGGGTACTGCGCCGGGTGGTGCTGCCGCATTCCGTGCCCGGCATCATCGACGTGGCCCGCATCAACCTCGCCGCGGCCTGGTCCATCCTGGTCGTGGCGGAGCTCCTGGCGGCGCAGGAGGGGCTGGCCTTCAGGATCGTGCGCGCCGAGCGCTTCCGCCAGGTGGACGAGATGTTCGCGCTGCTCATCATCTTCGGGATCATCGGCGTGGTGAGCGACCTGTCCCTGCGCGCGCTGCGCCGGCGCGTGGCACCGTGGGCCCGGCCATGACGATGACCGTCGTCCGGCCCGAGAAGCTGGAGATCGAGGGTCTGGTCAAGCGCTATCCGGGCAGCCGTCGCCGGTCGGAGGTGACGGCGGTCGACGGCGTCGACCTGACGGTGGGCGACGGCGAGCTCGTCTGCATCGTGGGCACCTCGGGGTGCGGCAAGTCGACGCTCCTGAACGTCGTCGGGGGGCTCGAGCGCCCCAGTGCCGGGCGGGTCGAGATCGACGGCGACCCGGTCATCGGCCCGGGCGCCGACCGGGGGATGGTCTTCCAGGGCTACAGCCTCTTCCCCTGGCGAACGGTGGCCGGCAACGTCGCCTTCGGCCTGGAGACGGCCGGGGTGCCGCGGCCGGCGCGCCGCGAGCGGGTGGCCGAGCTGCTGGAGATCATCGGGCTCACCGAATGGGCGGACCGCATCCCACGGGAGCTGTCGGGCGGGATGCGGCAGCGGGTCGCCATCGCCCGAGCGCTGGCGCCGGAGCCCGACATCCTGCTCCTCGACGAGCCCTTCGGCGCCCTGGACGCGCAGACCAGGCGCGTTCTGCAGGAGTTCCTGCTCGAGCTCTGGCGGCGCCTGCGGACCACCATCCTGATGGTGACCCACGACGTCGAGGAGGCCGTGTACCTGTCGAGCCGCGTCTACGTGATGACCTCGCATCCCGGTCGGATCGCGGCCGAGGCGCCGGTGCCGTTCGGCGGCGACCGCGGCCCGGACGTCCGGCGGGATCCCCGGTTCCTCGACGTTCGCGAGCAGGTCCAGGCGCTGCTGGTCGGCCAGGCGCGCTCCTGAAGGGCCCGATCCGGGGCGATATGGTGGACCCGCTTGCAGGGACGGCCCTGCGGCCGGGTTCGCGGACCGGGGAGGGGTGATGACCGACGCAGGCGACGTGACGGCGAGCCGCATCGAGGATCTGCCCCAGCTCTGGGACGGCTTCGCGAAGCTGGTCCGCGCGGGGCTCGGCATCCAGGCCTTCGGCGTGCAGATCATGGACCTGCCCCCGAACTACCGGACCCGATCCCACGACGAGACGGCCAGTGGACAGGAGGAGCTCTACGTCGCGCTGCGCGGCGCAGGCGCGGTCGTGCTGGACGACACCGATCAGGCGCTGACGCTCGATCCCGACAACGTGATCCGCGTCGGCCCGAGCGTCGCCCGCACCCTGACCAGCGGTCCGGAGGGGCTCCGCGTCCTCTGCATCGGCGGGGTGCCGGGGCAGGCCTACGAGGCGCCCGACTGGACCGAGGCGGAGCCAGGCTGAGGCTGAGTTCGGTGCAGCGGGCGGCGGCGCTACCCCGCGGTGAGGTGGTTGTGGACGTCGCAGAATCGGATGCGCGGCGGCGCGGGGATCCCGACCTCCTGGGTCACGGGTCCGATCTTCTCCTCGGCGAAGCGCTCGAAGGTCTCACGGTCCTCCCACACGTCGACGACCCGGATGCCGTCGTCGCTCTTGGTCACCCAGTGGAAGAGCCCGCCGGGCGCCCCGGCTCCGCCCTTCGTGAAGCCCATCTTCTCGATGACCTGGTCGTACTGCTCGAGCGTGCCGCCCGGAAAATCGAGGATCACGGCGACGGGCATGGCATGCCTCCTCTCGCGGGTCGTCCGAGCCGACAGTAGCCCGCCCCTGAACGCCCGACCAGGGCACTGCGCGGCAGCCGGCGCCGGCGGGCGGCTTGGCACGACGGTTTGGCCTGTGGCCAATTGGCCGCCGACGCGACGGTCAAATGGCCATTGGGCTCGGGACGCGGAAAAACGGGCGTCCCGAGGCGAGGAGCCGACGTTGGCTCGCCATCATGGCAAGCAATGATGGCGTGCCAAACACGAGGCCCCGGCAGGCCGGGCAGCGCCGGCGCCGCCGGCGGCGGACCCTGACTACCCCCGGGCCGAGGCCCGGTCGCGACGGCTGCGCTTGGTGCGGTCGGTGCCGCTCAGGATCGCCTTGCGGAGCCGGATCGCGGACGGGGTCACCTCGACCACCTCGTCCTCGCGAATGAACTCGAGGGCCCGGTCGAGGGGCATCGGCCGCGGGGGGACCAGGCGGACCAGCTCCTCCGCGGTCGACTGGCGGATGTTGGTGAGCTTCTTCTCCTTGGCGGGGTTGACGTCGAGGTCCTCTCCGCGCGCGTGCTCGCCGACGATCATGCCCTCGTAGACGTCGACGGCGGGGCCGATGAAGAGGCTGCCGCGCTCCTGGAGGTTGAAGAGGGCGAAGGAGGTGCTCGCGCCGGGCCGGTCGGCGACCAGGCTGCCGCTGGGGCGCGTGCGCAGCTCGCCGTGCCAGGGCTCGTAGCCCTCCAGCACGTGGTGGAGCTGGCCGGTGCCGCGGGTGGAGGTGAGGAACTCGGTGCGGAAGCCGATCAGCCCGCGCGCCGGCACCAGGTGCTCCATCCGGACCCAGCCGGTGCCGTTGTTCACGAGTTGCTGAAGGCGGCCGCGCCGCAGCGCAAGCAGCTGGGTGACCACGCCGAGGAACTCCTCCGGCACGTCGATCGCGACCCGCTCGACCGGCTCGCTGAGGCGGCCGTCGACCTCGCGGGTGACGACCTGGGGCTTGCCGACCGTGAGCTCGAAGCCCTCCCGGCGCATCATCTCCACCAGCACCGCCAGCTGGAGCTCGCCACGGCCCTGGACCTCCCAGGTGTCGGGCCGCTCCGTCGGGAAGACCCGGATGGACACGTTGCCGATCAGCTCCGCGTCGAGGCGCGCCTTGACCAGCCGGGCCGTCAGGTTCTTCCCGGACTTTCCGGCCATC
>JAWVEW010000398.1:0-5601 GCA_033856495.1 Miltoncostaeaceae bacterium
GTGGTGCCGGACCGGCGCGGCCGCCGGCCTCGCCGACCGCGCCCGCGCCACCCTCGCCAGCATCGGCGTCGAAGCCGACGCCCGTCCGGCCCGCGCGGAGACCACCGGCGTCCGCGCGCGCTGGCACGACGAGTCGGCCGGCCGCCTCGCCGAGGCGGTGGGTTGACGCTCCTGGCCAATTGACCGTGCACGGACGGCCAATTGACCGGGGGTCTGGAGCGGCCAATTGACCGTTGCACGGACGGCCAATTGACCGAATTGCGCTCGGGCCCGCCGGCCCTCCGCTGGACCCACGCCGGCGGGACGATCGACTGCTCCCGGGGGCATCTGGTGGGGATCGTCAACGCGACGCCGGACTCGTTCACCGACGAGGGCGCGCACTTCGGGGTCGAGCGGTCGGTCGCGCACGGGCTGAGGCTCGCCGCTCAGGGGGCGAGCGTCGTCGAGGTGGGCGGGGAGTCGCTGCGGTTCTCGCCTCAGAGCCCGGTCGAGGTGGAGATCGAGCGCGTCGTGCCCGTGGTCCGGGAGCTGGTGCGCCGTCTGGAGGTGCCGGTGGCGGTGGACACCTTCAAGGCGCCGGTCGCCGAGGCCGCGATCGAGGCCGGCGCGGGCATCCTCAACGACCCCACCGGGCTCCGGGATCCGGCGATGCTCCATGTTGCCGCCGCCAGCCGGGTCGGCGTGGTGCTCACCCATTTCGTCGGCCCGCCGAAGGTGCGCCCTGCGAGCTTCGCCGACGGCGACCTGACCCAGCAGGTGCTCGACTGGGCGCGGCGCGAGCTGGAGCGAGCGGCCGCCGCCGGGATCGACCCTGAGCGGATCGTCGTCGATCCGGGCGTCGGGCTCGGCAAGTCGCCCGCCCAGGACCTCGAGCTGCTGCGCCGGATCGGCGAGCTGACGGCCCTCGGGCGGCCCATCTTCGTGCCGATCTCGAACAAGAAGGTGATCGGCGCGGTCACCGGCGCACCCGCCAAGCAGCGGCTTGCCGGCACCGCCGCCGGCCTCGTCTGGTGCCGCAGCCAGGGCGCCACCATCTTCCGCGTCCACAACGTTCGCTTCCTGCGCCGGGCGCTGGAGATGGCCGACGCCCTGGTCACCGGGGCGCCGGCCGCCTGGCACGACGTGGTCAGGTAGGGGCGACCCGCCTCGGGACGCGCACGATCACGCTCGCAGGACAGCTCGCCCGCGTGTCCCGCCCGGCGCTGAGCGTCAACCGGTAGCGACCCGGCGCCGGCTTGCCCGCGGCCGGCCGCAGCACCAGGCGGTTCAGGCCACCCCGCCCTGGCGCTCCCGCATCACGAAGAGCCCCCGCTGCCGGTCGAGCGCCCGTTGGAGACCCGGAGCCGCGCCGGGTGCGAGAGCCGGAGGCTCACCAGGACCCCCTCGGCGCCGGCGCGTTCCGCCCGCAACCCGGACAGCGACAGCGCCGGCGGCCGGGAAGACCCACGCCCGCGTGAAGGGAGGCGGAGGGCCGCCGTGACGCCTGGACCACCGGCCTCCTCCCGTCCCGGATGTCCAAGCCCGGTGCGCGACCGCGCCGCCGCCAGCCAGGTCGCCAGCACCGTCCCGTCGGGGGCGACGGCGACCTCCGGCCCGCCGACGGCCGGCGGCAGCCTCAGACCCCGAGCCCTCCGAAGACGGCGAACGGGTTCGCCGGCATCACCTCCCACACCGCCCCCCCGCTCGGCTCGACCTCGACCCGCGCCCCCTCGGGCGCCTCGGCCCGCAGCCGCTCGGCCAGCTCCGCCGCCTCGTCCCGGTTGGCGGCGCCCACGAGCAGGTAGCGCCAGCGACGGGCGACCTGCAGGCCCTCCGAAACCAGGCGGTCCGCCAGCTCGCGGGCCGTGCGGTGGTCCTCGACCTCCAGGCGAACCTCCCAGCGGGGGACGCCGGTCTCGAGCGACTCGGCGGTCTCCTGCTCGATCAGGCGCCGGCGCTCGGCCTCCCGCTCCTCCGGGGTGCGGGGGAGGGGGGACGATGCCGGCTCCCAGTCCTCCTCGATCGGGTGCCAGCGCTCCAGCGCGATGTCAGCCTCGACGTCGCGCCTGGCCAGCTCGTCGGCCACCACGGCCGCCGCGGCCCGCGCGGCCTCCTCGTTGTCGGCGTAGATGAAGATGGTGCCGGGACCGCCGGCGCTGACGCTGACCCGCCCTTCCAGCCGATCGCGGATCGCGCCCTCCAGGCGCACCTCCCGCAATGCCTCCAGCAGGGGCACGCCGCCCTCGTCCTCGAGCGTGACCATCACCCGCCAGTCGTCCGCCATGGACCGATCCTACCTGGGCGCGCCGGCCCCGCGGCCCGACATGGGGACCGCTAGACTCCTCGTCCCGTGGCCCTGACCTACCGCACGGCCGGAGAGTCCCACGGCCCGGCGATGCTCGCCGTGGTGGAGGGCCTCCCGGCCGGTCTGCCCCTGACGCCCGACGACGTGGACGTGGACCTCGCGCGCCGTCAGCTGGGCTATGGGCGGGGCGGGCGCATGAAGATCGAGCGCGACCGAGTGCAGGTGCTGTCCGGGCTGCGGCACGGCCGCACCCTGGGCGGTCCGCTGACGTTGCTGATCCCGAACCTCGACTTCAAGAACTGGGAGCAGGACCGGATGGCGATCTGGGAGCCGCACGACGAGATCGCGCCGGTGACGCTGCCCCGTCCCGGCCACGCCGACCTGGCCGGCGTCATGAAGTACGGAACCGGCGACGTGCGGAACATCCTTGAGCGCGCCAGCGCTCGGGAGACCGCCGCGCGGGTGGCCGCCGGCGGCGTCGCCAAGGCGCTCCTGCGCCGCTTCGACATGGAGATCCGGAGCCACGTCGTACGCATCGGGGTGGAGGCCGTCGCACCGCGGGACGACCTGACCCTCGAGGACTTCGACGGCGTCGACGAGAGCCCGGTGCGCTGCATGGACCCGGAGGCCTCGGCGCGGATGGTGGCGGCGATCAAGGCGGCCGGCCAGGCCCACGACACCCAGGGCGGGGTGTTCGAGGTCTGGGCGTTCAACCCGATCCCGGGGCTCGGGTCGCACGTGAGCGGCGACGCCCGGCTGGACGGGCGCATCGGGCAGGCCTTCCTCGGGATCCAGGCCATCAAGGGCGTGGAGATCGGCGCCGGCTTCGAGCTCGGCCGGCTGCCCGGGAGCCTCGCCCACGACGAGATCTACCACTCGCCCGAGCGCGGGTACCATCGTCAGACCAACCGCTCGGGCGGCCTCGAGGGCGGCATGACCCACGGCATGCCGGTGCTGGTGCGGGCCGTGATGAAGCCGATCTCCACCCTCACCCGGCCGCTGGCCTCCGTCGACATCGCCACCAAGGAGGCGCGCCCCGCCTTCAAGGAACGCTCGGACATCTGCGCGGTGCCGGCGGCGGCCGTGGTGGGCGAGGCGGCGCTCGCCTTCGTGCTCGCGCAGGCGCTCGTCGAGAAGTTCGGCGGCGACTCGCTCTCGCACCTCGAGGACGCAGTGGGGCGGTACCGCGAACAGCTTGTCGGATAGCGTCGACGAGGCTCGGTGGCTCGCGCTGTGCGGCTACATGGGGGCCGGGAAGACCGCGGTGGGCCGTCGGGTGGCGAGTCGGCTCGGCTGGCAGTTCGTCGACGCGGATCGGGCGATCGAGTCGCGGGCCGGCATGCCGATCCCCCAGATCTTCCGCGAGAAGGGGGAGATCTGGTTCCGGCGCACCGAGGAGGCGACGATCCGCGAGGTGGTCGCCGGCGAGCCGCCCGGCGTGCTCGCTCTGGGGGGCGGGGCGCTGGGGGCCGAGCGCACTCGCGGGCTGCTGGCGCGCCGGGCCTGGGTGGCGTGGCTGCACGTGAACCCGCAGGTGGCATGGGAACGGGTGCACGGCTCGGACCGGCCGCTGGCGACGGACCGCGAGCGCTTCCTGCGGCGGGCGGCCGACCGCGAGCAGATCTACCGCGACGCGGCCGACCTGGCGGTCGACGCCGAGGGGCCGGTGGAGGAGATCGCCGCCCGGGTGACGGCGTGGCTGCTGCAGCGCTCCGGCGATCGGGCGCGCCGATGAGGGCGGCGGCGGCGGAGGAGCGCGCGCCCACCCTCTGGGCGGAGATCGGACCGCATCGCTACCCGCTGCACGTCGGGGCGGGCCTGCTGGCGCACGCCGCCGAGCTGTGGGCGGCGCGGGCGGTCGCAGACGGCGTGCTGCTCGTCCACGACGGCAACGTGGCGCACCTGGCGGAGCCCCTCGCCGCCGGCCTGGAGCAGGCCGGGCTGCGGGTCGTCCCGGCGCCGGTGCCGCCGGGCGAGGGGTCGAAGTCGCTCGCCGAGGTCGAGCGGCTCTGCCGGCTGGCGGCGCGTGCCGGGCTGCGCCGCGCCGACGCCGTGCTCGCGCTGGGCGGCGGGGTCGTCGGCGACCTGGCCGGTTTCGTGGCGGCCAGCTACCAGCGGGGGGTCAGGCTCGCGCATGTGCCGACGACCCTGCTCGCCATGGTCGACTCGGCGATCGGCGGGAAGACCGGCGTCGACCTGCCCGAGGCCAAGAACTACGTGGGCGCCGTCTGGCAGCCCGAGCTGGTCCTCATGGACACCGACGCCCTGCGCAGCCTGCCGCCGCGCGAGCTCGCCTGCGGCTTCGCCGAGGTGGTCAAGACCGGCCTGCTGAACGGCCCCGACCTCTTCACCGCAGTCGAGGGCTGGTCCGAGCTGCCCGGCCCGGACGAGCCGCTCGCCGCGCTCATCCGCGCCTGCGTGGAGCACAAGCTCGCGGTGGTGGCCGCCGACGAGCGGGACCACGGGCTGCGAGCGACGCTCAACCTGGGCCATACCGTGGGTCACGCGATCGAGGCGGTCGGCGGCTACCAGCGCTACCGCCACGGCGAGGCGATCAGCCTCGGCCTTTTGGCCGCGCTGCGCATCTCCTGCGATCGGGCCGGCCTCGACGAGGGCTGGCGCGTGCGCACGGGAGCGATCCTGGCCCGGCACGGGCTGCCGACGCGCCTTGACGCCGGGATCGCCACGGGCGCGATCCTCGAGGCGATGGGCCGGGACAAGAAGGCCGACGGCCGCTCGCTCAACATGGTGCTGCTGTCCGAGCCGGGTCAGCCGGTGCTGCGGGCCGACCCGCCGCCCGAGCTCGTCCGGGCGGCGATCGAGGAGCTTCGAGGATGAGCGGCCGGGCGGACATGGTCCGTGTGGCGCTGCTCCACGGACCCAACCTCAACACGCTCGGGCGGCGGCCGTCGGCGCACTACGGCACCCTGACGCTGGCCGAGCTCGAGGGGCGGGTCCAGGAGTGGGGGGCCGAGCGGGGGATGGCGGTCGAGCCCTTCCAGACCAACCACGAGGGCCTCTTCCTCGAGCACCTCCACGCGCTCGCCGGGCGGGTCGCCGGCGCGATCGTGAACCCGGGGGCCTGGACCCACTACCAGTGGTCGATCCGCGACGCGCTGGAGATCCTCGGCGCCCCCTTCGTCGAGGTCCACCTCTCCGACATCGAGCGGCGGGAGCCGCACCGCCGGATCTCGGTGATCCGGGACCTCGCCACCGCCGCGGTCTGGGGCAAGGGGCCGGAGGGCTACCGGGAGGCCCTCGACATCCTGCAGACGCGCATTGGCCAATTGACCGCCGGCGCGACGGCCAAATGACCA
>JAWVEW010000399.1:0-7394 GCA_033856495.1 Miltoncostaeaceae bacterium
GTCCCCGACATGTCGGTCGAGATCGCCGAGGCCGACATCGTGGTCGGCAAGGCCCGGGCGCTGCTCGAGGGCATGGCCTGCGGGCGGGCGGCCTACGTCTACGACTGGAACGGCGCGGACGGCTGGGTGAGGCCCGAGCGCTACGAGGCCCTCGAGGCGGACAACTTCGGGGGCCGGCTGGGCTCGGGGCGGGCCGATCCGGCGCGCCTGCGCGAGGACCTGGCCGACTACCGGCCGGAGATGGGACTCGCCAACCGCGATCTCGCGGTCGCCCACCACGGCGCACACGAGCATGCGGTGGCGGTCTCGTCGCTGCTCGCGGACCTGGCTCCGCGGCGGCAGCCGGTCGCGGGGCCGCTGCGGGAGATGTCGCGGCTGGTGAGCCTGCAGTGGCGCAGCCAGCTCCGCGAGATGGGCGCCCAGCAGGAGGCCCAGGCGCTGCGTGCGCGCGAGTGGGAGCGCGTGAGCGCGCTGGAGGCCGAGCGCGCCGGCCTCCTCGAGCGCCTCGCCGCCGCCGAGGCCGAACGAGCAGCGGAGGCCCGGCACGCCGAGGCCGAACGAGCGGCCGAGGCCCGCCACGCCGAGGCGGCCGCCGCGGTCGCGGACGCCCGGTCGGCGGTCGCGGAGGCCCGCGCGGCGGCGGCCGAGTCGCGGGTCGGCGAGCTGGCCGCCGCGCTGGCCGGGGCGCGAGCGGCGCTGGAGGAGGAGGCGGCGCGCGCGATCGAGAGCGACCGGCGCCGGGAGGAGGAGGCGGCCCGCGCCGCGGCGGGGATCGCCGAGGCGCGCGCGCTGGCGACCTCCATCCTCGCCACCCGGCGCTACCGGATCGGCAGCGCGATCGCGCGTCCGCTGGACGCCGCGCGCGCGCTCGTCGACCGCAGTCCCCGAGGGCGCTAGCGAGGCGGAGCGGCCCGGAGGGCGGCGTCGACCACGAGGTCCAGCGAGGCGGGCTCCATGTCCGCCATCATCGGCAGGCAGACGTGGCGGTCCGCGGCCTCCTCCACCCGGGGCAGGGACGGCCGCGGCGCCGGCCAGGCGGCCAGCCGATGCAGCGCCGGGTAGCAGGTGGTCTGGACCCCCTCGGCCGCGAGCGCCGCCCGGAAGCGGTCCCGCTGCGTCCGGTCCGCCAGCAGCAGCGGGAAGGCGAAGTGGCCGCTGTCGGCCACGGCCGCCTCCGTGAACGGGATCTCGATCCCCGGCGTTCCCGCGAGCCGCCGGCGGTAGGCGCGCGCCAGGCGCCGCCGGCCCTCCAGCTCCCCCGCGAGCCGCCCCAGCCGCGAGAGCGCGAGCGCCGCCCGCGGCTCGTCCATCGCAAGGTCGTGGCCGAGCCGCGCGGGATCCCACGCCGCGCCGGGGCCGGGCAGCGCGTGGAGGGCGCGCACGCGCGCCGCGATGCGCTCGTCGTCGGTGGCCACCAGGCCGCCCTCCCCGATGGCGAGCTGCTTCTTGGAGAAGAACGACAGGCATCCGACGTCGCCGACCGCCCCGACGGAGCGGCCCCCGAAACGCGCGCCGAGCGCCTGGGCGCAGTCCTCGATCAGCGCGATGCCGCGCTCCGCGCAGATCTCGGCGAGGGCGGCCAGGTCGGCGGGATAGCCGAACAGGTGGACCGCGATCACGGCGCGCGTGCGAGGGGTGATGCGGCGCGCCACGTCGTCCGGATCCACGTTCGGCTCCCGCGCGGCGATCACCTCGCATGGCACCGCAGTGGCGCCCGCGTAGCGCACGGCGTTGGCGGTGGCGACGAAGGTGAGCCCCGGGACGATCGCCTCGTCCCCCGGCCCGAGCCCGATGGCCAGGCAGGCGAGGTGCAGCGCGGCGGTGCCGCTGGCGACCGCGACGGCGTGGCGCACGCCGAGCGTGCCGGCCAGCGCGCGCTCGAGCGCGGCCACCGCTGCGCCGGCCTCCAGGCGGCCCGGCCCGAGGCAGCCGAGCACCGCGGCCACGTCCTCCTCGGAGATCCGCAGCTCGGCGAGCGGGACGCGCCAGCTCACCGAGCGCGCGCCGCCGGGAGCGCCGCCGCAAGGGCGCCGACGACGCGCTCCACGCCCGCCGCCCCGAGCGCCGGCAGGAGCGGCAGGGCGAGGGCCGCGCGAAGCGCCTGACGCGCCCGCGGAGCGCCGTCGGCCGGCGCCGCGGGGAGCGTCCCGGTCCGCACCCGGCCGACGGCGAGGAGGGAGCGCCTCACCTCGTCGCGGCGGCGGGCGTCGCCCAGCAGGACCACCATGGCCGCGCAGGATGAGCGCCCGACCGCCGCCTCGGCGAAGGCGGGGCGCAGCGCGGGGGCCAGCGGCTCCAGCGCCGCCCGGTAGGCCCACGTCAGCTCGCGACGCTCCCCGACCTCAGCCTCGAGCCGGCGCCATCGGCTGGTCACGAGGGCCGCCCGGGGCTCGTCCGGGCGGTGGTTGAACCCGAGCGCCACGACGTCGTAGCCGGCGGTCTGGCCCGTGTGCCGGCTCCAGCTGCCGGAGGTCATCCCGTGCGAGCGCAGCAGCCGCGCGCGGTCGGCCAGCGCGGCGTCGTCGGTGGCGAGGAGCCCGGCCCGTCCGGCCGCGAGCACGCTGCCGGGCGCGAAGCCCAGCGCCGCGGCCGCGCCCACTGCGCCGCAGCGCCGGCCGCCGGCGGTGGTCGCGAGCGGGGCCTCGCACGCGTCCTCGACCAGCGGCAGGCCCCGCTCGGCGCACAGGGCGGCCACCGCCTCGACCTCCGCCGGGTAGCCGGCCGGGTGGGACACGATCACCGCACGGGTCCGGCGCCCGATCGCCGCTGCCACCGCGTCCGGGTCGATGCCCAGATCGCCCTCCCCGCGGATGTCGGCGACGACCGCCCGTGCACCGGCGTCCCGCGCCGCCGCCGCCACGGCCGGCGGCGCCAGGGCGGACACGACGACCTCGTCGCCGGGCCCCAGCCCCATGCCGGCGAGCGCCAGGTGCAGCGCCGCCGTGGGGCTCGACACCAGGACGGCGTGGCTCCGCCCGAGGCCCTCGGCGACCGCCGCCTCGCAGTCGGCGACGCGGGGCCCCATCGTCAGCCAGCCCGAGCGCAACGCCGCCGCCACCGCGTCGAGGTCCTCCCGCTGGAGCCGGTCCTGCCAGAGCGGGATCTCGTCCACGGCCGGCCGCGCGCTAGACGTCGCGCCCCGCCGGCGCCGGCCCCAGGAAGCGATCGGGCTCGGCGGCCAGCGCCGCCGCCGCCGCGCGGCAGTCCTCGATCCGGCCGACGTCGCGCCAGTAGGCGTCGACGACGCGGCAGTCCACCCGCCCGCCGGCGTCGCGCAGGCGCAGCATGAAGGCCGGCGCGTCGATGCGCTCGCCGGGGGCGATCAGCGCGAGCGCCCCCGCCCGCACGACGTTCACCCCGATGCTCACCAGGACCTCCTCGTGCGGCTTCTCGCGGTAGTCGGCGAGGCGCCCCTGGGGGGTGACCTCGACCACGCCGACATCCAGGCCGCTGCGGACGGGCCGCGCGCACACGGTCGCGTCGGCGCCGGCGGCGCGGTGGGCCTCGAGCACGTCGGCGAAGTCGAGGTCGGTCAGGATGTCTCCGTTCAGCGCCAGCACCGGCTGGTCGGGCTCGAGGTCGGGCAGCGTGGCGAGCGGGCCGAAGGTGCCGAGCGGCGCCGGCTCGCGGCGGTAGTCAAGGCGCATGCCGAAGGCCGCTCCGTCCCCGATGCGCTCCTCGATCTGGAGCCCCATGTGCCCGACGCAGAGGTCCGCCCGGGCGAACCCCGCCGCGGCGAGCTGGCGGAGGAGGATCTCCAGCACCGGGCGGCCGTCCAGCGGCACCAGCGCCTTCGGGAGCCGGGCGGTGTGGGGATGGAGGCGCTCCCCGCGGCCGCCGGCCAGGATCGCCGCCCGCCTCACTGCGCGTACTCCTGCGCGCGCGGGACCGCGCCGCCGGCGCGCAGCGCGGCGATCGTGAGGTCGAGCCCGCGCTCGAAATCGACGAGCGGCCGGTAGCCGAGCAGGCGCTCGGCGCGCGTCGTGTCGGCGCGAAGCTCGAGGATCTCGGCAGACTCCGGACGCAGGCGCTGCGCGTCGCGCGCGATCCGGGCGCCGGGGTTCACCCGCGCGAGGATCGCGCCGGCCACCTCCTCGACGGACCGGGAGAGGCCCGAGCCGAGGTTGATGCGGGCGCCCTCGATCCCCGGGCAGAGCGCCGCGAGGGCGATGCCGCGGGCGGTGTCGGTCACGTAGCTGAGGTCGCGCCGGGGCTCGAGCCGGCCCAGGCGCACGACGGGCCCGGCCAGCGCCTGGGCGATGACGGCGGGGATGAACGCGCGCGGCGACTGGCGGGGCCCGAACGCGTTGAAGGGGCGGAGGACGACGACAGGGAGCCCGTAGGCGCGGTGGTATGCGAGCGCGAGCTGCTCGCCGCCGGCCTTGGCGGCGGCGTACGGCGAGCGCGCCGAGAGCGGGTGCTCCTCCGTGAGCGCATCGGGTCCGCCGCCGTAGACCTCGCAGGTGGACACGTGGACGATCCGTGCGACGTCGGCCTGGAGGGCCGCCTCCAGCAGGTTGAGGGTGCCCACCACGTTCGTCTGGACGTGCTGGTGCGGGGCCGCGTAGGAGTGGGGGATGCCCACGACGGCCGCCAGATGCACCGCGGCGTCGGCGCCCTCCAGGAGCTCCCGCAGCGAGCGCGGGTCCTCGACGCCGCCGTGCAGGACGCGCAGGCGCTCCGGAAACCGCTCGCGCGCATCGTGCAGGAAGCCGATCGACCCGGTGGACGCGTAGCGCACCAGCGCGCGCACCGCGTGGCCGTCCTCCAGCAGCCGCTCGACGAGGTGGCTTCCGATGAACCCCCCGGCGCCGGTCACCGCGATCGCCCTCACCGCGCGCCACCATACAGGCGGCCCGTCAGGTCCACGTCAGGCGCGCGCGCCCCCGGGGTCCTGCGTATACCGTGGCCGGGTGCCGGAATCGCCGCCGCCGCGCCGTCTGACGCGCCGCCAGGCGCTGATCGGGGCCGCCGGTCTGGTCGCGGCCGGCGCCGGGGCCGCGGCACTGGTGGTCGACCCGCGCAGCGTCTACCGGCGGCTGACCCGCGATTGCGGCTCGGAGCCGCCGGCGCCGCCGGCGTCCGGCGCGAGCGTCAGCGCTCGGACGCTACAGTCCCGGGTGCTGGGGCGGAGCGTCGGCTACGCGGTCGCGGTGCCGCCGGGCGTGCGGCCGGGCTCGGGGCTGCCGGTGTGCCTGTGCCTTCCGGGCCGGGGCGGCACGGGTGCCGGCGCCCTGGCCGGCCTGCGGCTGCCCGACCTCCTGGCCCAGGCGATCGCCGAGCGCGGCGTGCGGCCCTTCGCGCTGGTCGCGGCGGACGGCGGCGAGTCCTACTGGCACCCGCGGGCCGGCGGCGAGGACCGCCTCGCGATGCTCCTCGACGAGATCGTGCCGCTCTGCTCCGGCCGGCTCGGGCTGGGGCCGGCGCGGGCGCTGCTGGGCTGGTCGATGGGCGGGTACGGGGCGCTCCTGGCGGCGGAGACGCGCCCGCACGCCTTCCGGGCGGTGGTCGCCTCGAGCCCTGCGGTCTGGGTCAGCCGCACGGAGCAGCGAGGAGCGGTGCCGGACGCCTTCGACAGCGACGCCGACTATCGCGCCCACGACGTCGTCGCGGGCGCGGGCCGCCTGCGCGCGCTGGCCGTCCGGATCGACTGCGGGAACGACGACCCCTTCGCCCCCGGGGTCCGCCGCCTCATCGCGGCCTGCCCCGAGCGGCCAGCCGGCGGCCTGAGCGTCGGCTGCCACGAGGCCCGCTTCTGGCGCCGCGTGCTGCCCGCGCAGATCGATTTCATCGGCGCCGCGCTCGCCTGACCGGCGCGCAGGGAACGCCGCACCGGCCGCCGGATGGACGCCCCGGCGCGTGCGACCTGACCTTTGGGGTGGGAAGGCCCGCCGCCCTCGACGGCGAAATGCACCGCACATGGCTCCCGATGTCCACGCCCTCGCGGAGCGGCTCCGACGCGACTTCCCCCGCTTCAGCCCGGCTCAGCAGTCGCTCGCCCGCTTCCTGGCCGACCACCTCGCCGAGGTGCCGCTGCTCTCCGGGCACGAGGTGGCGGCCGCCGCCCACTGCAGCCCGGCCACCGTGGTGCGCTTCGCGCAGGCGCTCGGCTTCGCCGGCTACCCGCACCTGCAGCGCACGGTCCGGGCGGCGCAGCGCCCGGCGCTGCCGCCGCGGCGGGCCGGCCAGCTCGGCCTCTTCGCCGCGGGCGAGGGGCTCGAGCTGTCGCTCGCGGCCGACCGGATGGCGATCGACGACGCGCTCTCCCGGCTCGGAGCCGACGGGCTGGCCCCGCTGGCCGCGGCCCTCTCCGGGCGCGAGCCGCTGGTGCTCGCGGGTGAGGGGCACGCCAGGGCGATCCTCGTGCTGCTGCAGGAGCGGCTCGAGCGCTTCGGGCGGGAGGTCGCGGTGGTGGACGGGCTGGAGCCGCGCCACCGCGCCCGCCTCGCCGCCATGCCGCGGCGCGCCGGGGTGCTGGCGGTGGCGGTGGGCACCGAGACCCGGGTGGCGGAGGCGGCGCTCTCGGCGGCCCGCTCGACCGGCGTCCCGGCCGTCGCGCTGGTGGACTCGAGCCTGTCCGCGGTCGCCCGGGCGCCGCTGGCGCGGGTCGTGCCCGCGGACGAGCGCGGCGGCGCGCCGGGCCTGGTGGCGATGGTCGCGGTGGCGCAGGCGCTGGCCGCGACGATCCTGGCGAGCAGCACGGGGGCGGCTCCGGTTCGCAGGGCGGCCGTTGGATAGACTTTCCCGTCCAGGTTGGCGACGGGGAGGGCCTTTGTGACGGAGCGCGGCGCGGATGGCCGCACGGGCACGTTCGTGGTGAAGAGCGGGCTGGCCCAGATGCTGAAGGGCGGCGTGATCATGGACGTCACCTCGGCCGACCAGGCCAGGGTGGCGGAGGAGGCCGGGGCGTGCGCGGTGATGGCGCTCGAGCGGATCCCGGCCGACATCCGCGCCCTCGGCGGGGTCGCCCGCATGAGCGACCCCGACATCATCCGGGAGATCCAGGAGGCGGTCACGATCCCGGTGATGGCCAAGTGCCGCATCGGCCACTTCGTGGAGGCCCAGATCCTCCAGGCGCTGGAGGTCGACTTCATCGACGAGAGCGAGGTGCTCACCCCCGCCGACGACGCCCATCACGTCGACAAGAACGCCTTCACGGTGCCCTTCGTCTGCGGCGCCACCGACCTGGGCGAGGCCCTTCGCCGGGTGGCCGAGGGCGCGGCGATGATCCGCACGAAGGGCGAGGCCGGAACGGGCAACGTCGTGGAGGCGGTGCGCCACATGCGCGCGATCCAGGGCGGGATGCGCCGCCTGGTCGCCACGCCGCCGGAGGAGCGCTACGCCGTCGCCAAGGAGCTGCGGGCGCCGCTCGCGCTGGTGGAGCGGGTCGCCGG
>JAWVEW010000400.1:0-5184 GCA_033856495.1 Miltoncostaeaceae bacterium
CATTGGGTTGAGGGTTTCTCGAGGCCGGCCGGCGCGCCCCCGACAAGCGCAGGGCGGCCGGCCTCGACCGGCCCGAAGGGCCGGCGGTCGGGGGGTATCAGAACATTGCCGGCCGCCAGCGAGGGCCGCAGATCGCCGCTGTGCGCGTCGTCGTCGGCGGCGAGCAGGAAGTTGAGCTCGAATTCGTCCGGCGGCACGTCCCCGAGCCCCTACTGAGCCCCGCTCGCTCGCCGCAGTCGATCTCGGCCTGACGGACCCAGAGCCGCCGCGACTCAGAGCCGATCCCGAGTTGGCGGGCGATCCTCGTGATCACCGCCGAAGCTTCGACCTTCCTCGGCGATCGTCTCGAACACCAGGTCGGATCGCCCGCTCTCGAAGCTCCGGCGGGTAGCGCTTCTGCGATTCGTGTGTGGCTCCCATCGCTCCATCCTTTTCGAGCGGCGGAGCCTCCACAAATCCCAGGCTCGTTCAGGCGGCCAATTTGGCCGCGGGGGCGGCGGTCATGTGGCCGCGGGGGGACCGTGGCCGCGTCGCCCCCCCGTTGGGACCGGCTGGCGGCCAGCCCGCGGCCTGGCCTGACTCGGCTCCGGGCAGGCCCGATCTGCTCGTGAGGTACACGTCCTGGATGACGTTCAGCAGCTCCACGCCCTCAGCGGACCGGCCGCCGGAAGGCGGTTCGTTCGGAGCCGAGGCCGGGGGCGCCGGCGCGCCTATTTGATCACCGCGGCGCGCTCCAACGGGGCCGCGGTCCTGCCCGCCGTTGCGCATTCGCCGGCCAATCGTTGACTTTGTGACGTTTGGAGGCCAGAATGCGCCCGCTCAAGCTCCCTCAAGTAGAGAGTGAGTCTCGCTTGAACGTCCCGCAGCCCTACCGTGAGAGATCGTCAAAAGCCTTTGCCAGAGCCACATCTAATGGCTATCCCAGCGAGGCTCAGGTTCAACATGAGACTTATGATCGGATTCTGTGCCGCCGTGCCCGGGCGGGCGACCAGAGGGCGATGGACACACTCATCGAGCGCTACCGATCGCTGGTCCGATTGAAGTCGAGCGCCTACTTCCTGGCCGGCGGGGAGGCCGAGGACCTCATCCAGGAGGGCCTCATCGGCCTCTTCAAGGCCGTGCGCGACTTCAAGGAGAACCGCGAGGTCTCCTTCCGCTCCTTCGCGGAGCTCTGCGTCACCCGCCAGATCATCACGGCGATCAAGACGGCCGCCCGGAACAAGCACTCGCCTCTCAACGGCTACGTGTCCTTCTCCCACACGCGTGCCGGCTCGACCGAGGGCGAGGTGGGCCTCGCGGACGTACTCCCGGACGACCCGGTCACGGACCCCGAGACGCAGGCGATCTCGGCGGAGGAGCTGCGGAGCCTCGTGGGCTGCCTGGGCAGCGCGCTCTCCCCGCTGGAGCACCGGGTGCTCGTCATGTACCTCGAGGGACGCTCCTACGAGGAGATCGCCGACCGGCTGGGCTGCACGCCGAAGGCCGTCGACAACGCCCTCCAGCGCGTGAAGCGGAAGATCGCGAGCCACCGCAAGGCACGGGAGGTCCTCGACCTCTGACCGGCGGCCGGCCCGCCGGCCGGCCTCAGGCCTCGCGGCCGGCCGCGATGTGGCGGCAGCGCGCGAAGCCCAGCTGGTCCAGCGGCGCGCGGCGCTCGCCCGCCCCGGGCTCGAGCAGGAAGCCGACATGGTCGCCGAGGTCGATGCGCTCGAGCACGCGCCCGGCGAACCAGGCCGGCGGCCGGGCGAGCACGGGCACGCCATGGGGGCCCTCGCGCCAGTCGCAGCGGGCCAGCTTGTCGGTGCGGTGGCCGCTCTCGCCGCCGAAGAGCTCGGCGAGGTCGAGGTCGTCGCGGCCGAGGAAGTGGACGCCCAGCGCGCCGGCCTCGAGCGCCACCTCGTAGGTCAGGTTGCGGCGCGAGAGGCAGACCAGGAAGCGCGAGGGGTCGATGCTCGTCTGGGTCGAGAACCCGACCAGGCACCCGGTCCGCCGGCCGCCGGCGGCGGCCGTCACGACGAGCATCGGATAGTCGAGGTCGCCGGCGATCTGGTCGAGCATCGGAGCCGTGCCAGCATTCCCGCTGGGCCGCCGCCGCACTCCTGCCGACCGCGCGGCGCGGGAGCGGTAGCCTTGGTCGGCGCCGCCCCGCCGGAGTAGCTCAGCCGGTCAGAGCAGCCGCCTTGTAAGCGGCAGGTCGGGGGTTCGAATCCCCCCTCCGGCTCTCAGGAAAGCCCCGCAAATAATCACGGTCTGACGGGTGGCCAGGAACGACGGGCGGCCCGAAAATGCGCCGAAAACGTTGCGGGGACGTTGCGGGGCGTCCCGAACGTTGCGGGAGACGTTGCGGGAGAGCGGCCGCGCCGAAGTTGCGTCCCGGGAGGTGGTGTAGCTCCGTCCCGTCGGCGGTGAGGGAACGCTACATCGCGATGCTCAGCGGCAAGAAATGCCTGCTACGTAGCGGTCTGACGCGGAAGCCGCCAGAGCGTCCGTGAGCGCAACAAGTGCTCTTCGGACGCGCTGAGACGTTGCGGGAGACGTTGCGGGCACTCGGAGCACTCCTGCGCTCGCGGCCTCTGCTGTCCGCGCGCGCGGGAGCCGCGCGCCCGCCAACGTGGAGAAGACGTCCGAGGCGGAGGAGTCGCGCCGAAGCTGATCATCCGGATCGGGGCGCACGCCGAACTCGGGAATAGTCGGGGGGCCGCCCGGCATCCCTGTCCATTTCGTGGTCGGCTCGCTGCGATGGCCTGTTGGTGCACTCCGCTGACGGTGCTTTGACCCCCATCGGAATCCCCCTCGGGGACAGCGTCCGGTCCGTCAGCGCCACCTAGCACCCAGCCGACCGGACAATGGTCCACCATGGGTCGATGATCGACGACGTCGACGCGGATGTCCCCAGGGATCAGGGGGACGCTCCAGCGCTTCGCATTCACGAGTTCGACCTCGCGACGCTCCACGAGCTCGACGCCGACCCCCACCATGTGACGTACGCCGGCAGGGTCGTTCCGCACCGCGACGCCCGGTGGTTCCTCGCCTGGATCGGCTACCAGGACGGGGAGACGTTCCTGGGCGAGCTGGCGCCCCCGCGTGCCGTGGCGGTCGACTCCGACGGCACTCTCACTCTCGAGCAGCCCCGATGAGCACGCTCACGAGCGTGTGGCGGGCCGACGATGTCGTGCGGGTGGCCGACACGCCGACCAACCTGCTGCCGGTCATCCGCGCCCAGGACCTCGTCGCGATGGTCCCCGGCCACGACCTGTGGGACATCGGTCCGGTGCTCACCCCGGTGGGCGGACCGGCGACGATCGACGGCGCCGGGGTCTGGCTCGCGCTGTCGGCGCCGGCGGTGGGCGACCCGCGGCACCGTCACGACATCGCGCGCCTTCGCCTGATCGCGCAGACCGCCGAGGGCTGGCGCGACCTCGGCCCCCTGTTCCCGGACGGGGCGTCGCTCGGCTCCCGCGAGTGGGCCGGCTCCGCCGTTTTCGACGACGCCCGAGGCATGCTGGACGTGCTCTACACCGCGGTCGGCGGACGCGACGCGACAACACCCAGGTTCACACAGCGGATCGTTGCGACGACGGCGCGGGTCGTCCATCCCGGCGGCCGGCTCACCTGCGTGGACTGGACGGAGCACCGCGAGGTCCTCGGCGCCGACGGCGTGGTCTACGAGCGCACGGACGCCGCCGATGGCGAGCCCGGCTTGATCAAGGCCTTCCGCGACCCGTTTCCATTTCGCGACCCGGCCGACGGCCGCGAGTGGTTGTTGTTCGCCGGCTCGAAGGCCGACGCGAGCAGTTCCTTCAACGGTGCGGTGGGCCTCGCGGAGGCGACGCAGGATGGCGGATATCGACTCGAGCCGCCGCTGTTGCACGCGGACGGCGTCAACAACGAACTGGAGCGGCCGCACGTCGTCGCGCACGACGGGGGCTACTACCTCTTCTTCTCGACGCAGCGTCGCACCTTCGCTCCGGGGGCGACCGGCCCGACCGGGCTCTACGGCTTCGTGGCGCCGGCGTTCCGCGGCCCGTACGCGCCGATCAACGGCTCCGGGCTCGTGCTGAGGAACCCGGACGCCGAGCCGGCCCAGGCGTACTCCTGGCTCGTGCTCCCCGACCTCCGGGTGTCGAGCTTCGTCGACTTCCACTCACTCGCGGGAGGAAGCGCGGACGAGGTCGCCGCCGCCGGAGCCGATGCCGCGCGCCGGCACTTCGGAGGGACGCTCGCCCCCATCCACCGCCTGCGGCTCGACGGGGCCACGGCGGTCCTCGTCGGCTGATCGCCGCGGGGGTAGCCTTCCGGCGGATGTCCGCCGAGCTCGAGCTGGTGGTCCGCGCCGGGCATCCGGACTTCCTCGACCTGCCGTGGTCGGAGCCGCTCGAGGAGTGGCACTCGGACCGGATCGTGCGCATGGCGCGCGGCGTCTCGCGGCACGTCGTGCGCTTCGTGGCCTACGACGACCGCGTCTACGCCCTCAAGGAGACCGACGCCGCGTCCGCCGCGCGCGAGTACCGCCTGCTGCTGGCCCTGAGGGAGGAGAGCCTGCCCGCGGTCGAGCCGGTCGGCGTCGCGCGCTGGCGGGGCGGAGGAGGGGCGAACTCCGGGGACGGGCCCGACCGGGCGACGCTCATCACCCGCTACCTGGACTACTCGCTGCCCTATCACTACCTCCTCGCCCGCCGCGGGCGGCCCGGCCTCCTCGACCGCCTGCTGGACGGCGGCGCGGTGCTGATGGCCCGGCTGCACCTCGAGGGGTTCTACTGGGGTGACTTCTCACTCTCGAACGCCCTCTTCCGCCGCGACGCCGGCGCCTTCGTCGTGTACCTGGTCGACGCCGAGACCGGCGAGCTGCGTCCGTCGCTGTCGGATGCCCTCCGCGCGAGCGACGTCGAGGTGGCGGTCGAGAACATCGCCGGCGGCCTGGTGGACCTTCAGGCGGCGGGCCGGATCGAGGAGGGGCTCGACGCGTTCGCCCTCGCCGAGAGCTTCGGGGAGCGGTACCGCGGCCTGTGGCTCGAGCTGACGCGGGAGGACGAGGTCGGAGCCGACGAGCAGTGGCAGATCACGCGCCGGATGGAGCGGCTCCACGAGCTCGGCTTCGACGTGGAGGAGCTGGCCCTCGTGCGCTCCGCCGACGGCGAGCGCCTGCGGATCCGGCCGACGCTCGTGGAGGAGGGCCACCACTCC
>JAWVEW010000401.1:0-4899 GCA_033856495.1 Miltoncostaeaceae bacterium
TCCGGCGGAAGGGCCGGTTCGCGCGCGCGTCCTCCCACCAGGACGGCTCGTTGATCGGCAGGCCGTGGCGGCGGCCGCCGTCGGGGCCGAAGCTCGGCGTGGTGACGATGAGGGTGCCCCCGGTGACGCGGCGCAGGCTCTCGATCGCGCGGTCGATGGTCGGCACCGGCAGGTGCTCGAGCAGCTCCATGCAGGTCACGACGTCGAAGGCCCGGTCCGGGTAGGCGAGCGCGGTGACGTCCGCCTGGCGCAGGTGCGGGCGCGCGCGGCGCGGGGCGAGGCGCAGGAAGGCCTCGCTGAAGTCGCAGCCCACCGCGTCCACCCCGCGCGCCCGCAGCCGGGACACCAGCTCCCCCAGCCCGCAGCCCACGTCGAGCGCGCTGGTGGGCGCCAGGTGCTGCACGAGCGCCCGGGCGAGGTCGTCGTGGGCGACCGGGCTGGCCGCCAGCAAATCGGACGCGTAGGTCTCGTCGTAGAACGACTGCTGCAGGACGCTCCGCTCGTAGAGCTCGATCACCTCCTCCTCGCCGAGCGGCGGGCTCAGTCGCTGCTCGCTGGGCGGCGCCGGCGCGATCGCCTCGCGGGCGCGCCGCACCGACCGGCGCAGCGGCCCGGGCACGACGCCGGTGGCGCGCCTGGCCGCCCGGTGCGCGCCGAACCACAGCCGGCGGGCCGCGTCGCCGCGGGCGGTCATCGGGCGGCCGCCTCGCGGGCCGCCGCCCAGGCCCGGCGGCCCATCTCCTCGGGCCGGAAGGCGGCCGCGCGAAGCCGGCCGGCCGCGGCCATGCGCGCCGCGGTGGCCGGCTCGAGCGCCGCCCGGATCCCCTCGGCGAGCGACTCCTCCTCCGGCTCCACCAGGATCGCCGCGCCGCCGGCCACCTCCGGGATCGCCCCCCGGGCGCTCGCGACCACGGGGCAGCCGCACGCCATCGCCTCCAGCACCGGCAGGCCGAAGCCCTCGTAGCGCGAGGGGTAGCAGGTCAGGGCGGCGGCTCCGTAGAGATCCGCCAGGTCCTCGTCGCCCACCCGCCCCAGCCAGCGGCCGCCGGTCGAGTCGATGATCCGGCGCCCGTGCCGGCCGGGCTGGCCGACGATCGCCAGCTCGAGGCCGGGCACCCGCAGCCGCCGAAGCGCCGCCGCCAGCGCGCCCAGGTTCTTGCGCGGGTGCACGTCCCCCACCGCCAGGCAGTAGCGGTTCAGGCCGTAGCGCGCCAGCACCCGCTCGTGGGAGCCGGTGCGGGGCCGGAAGGCGGCGGCGTGCACGTTCCCCACCACCCGCACCCTGTCCGGGTCCACCCCCAGCGCCGCCACCACGTCGGCCTTGGCGGTGTCCGAGACCGCGATCACCAGCCGGGAGCGGCGGATGGCGAGCGGCACGAGGGTGTTCAGCAGCGCCCGGTCGCGGGCCCCGAACCAGTCCGGGTGGGTGCGGAACCCGGCGTCGTGGACCACCACCAAGAGCGGACAGGGCGCGAGCGGCGGGACGACGTACGAGAAGACCGCGGCGTCGGCCCCGAGCGCCGACAGCGCCCGCGGCGCCTGCCAGGCCAGGCGCGGCACGTTCGCCGCCGGCACCGCGGCCAGCGCGCCGACGCCGTCGAGCGCCCGCGCGGCGCCCGGGTGGGCCACGAGCGCCGCCACGTCGTCCCCCGGGGCCGCGGTGGCGGTCATCGCCGCCGCCAGGGCGGCGTGGTAGCGCGCGTTGCCTGCGTCCCCGGCGTGCGGCTGGCCGACCATGTGGCAGTCGACGGCCACCCGCATCAGGCGATCGCCTCCCGGTAGGCGGCGAGCGTGCCGGCCGCCGCGGCGGCCCAGCCGAAGCGCGCCGCGCGCCGCCGCGCCGCCTCGCCGCGCAGGGCGAGCGCCTCGCGGTCGGCCAGCGCCTCGTCCAGCGCGCGGGCGATGCCCTCCACGCTGGGGTCGTCGATCACGAGCGCCGGGTCCCCGCCCACCTCCACCAGCGCCGCCGTGCGCGCCACCAGCGCGGGGCAGCCGTGCGCCATCGCCTCGGCCACCGGCAGGCCGAAGCCCTCGCAGGCCGAGGGGTAGACGAGCAGGGTCGCCCGCCGGTAGAGGCGCCGCAGCTCCTCGTCGCTCACGAACCCGAGCAGCTCGCAGCCGGGTCCCGCGGCGCGGCGGACGGCCTCCTCCTCGCTGCCGCCCGCGCCGGCGACGACCAGCCGGCACGGCGGGGGGTCGGGCGGCGCGGCCTCCCAGTAGCGGCGGTGGCCCTCGACCAGCGCCCGCACCCGCTTGCGGGGCTCCAGCTCCCCCACCGCCAGCACGAACGGCTCGCGCGGCAACTGCGCTCCGGCGGGCGGGCCGCCGTCCGGCTCCACCCCGATCGGCACCACCCGCAGCCGGCGTCCGGGCACCCGGTAGAGCCGCTCGACCTCGTCCGCCGTCGCCCGCGAGACCGCCACCACCACCCGCGCCCGACAGGTCGAGCGGCGCGCCAGCAGGGTCGCGTAGCGGCGGAAGCCGGTCGGGTACGCCTCGGGCAGCTGCTCCCAGCAGAGGTCCTGCACGGTCACGACCGTGGGGCAGGGCGACCACCAGGGCGCCCAGTTCATCGGGGCGTGCACCGCCGCCGCACGCCGCCGCCAGGCCGTCAGCGGCACCCAGACGTGCAGCCAGAGCGAGTCGAGCAGCAGGTTTCCGAGGCTCGTGTGCCAGCCCCGGCGGGGCAGGCCGGGCGGGCCGAACATCCACTCGACGCGCAGGTCCGACGGGGACGCCTCCTCGAGCGCCCGCGCCAGGTGCGCGATGTAGGTGGCGATGCCGGTGCGTCGGCGCCGCGCGAGGCGCCCGTCCACCAGCACCAGCGGCCGCCGGTCAGCCACCCGCGCCGGCCTCCCGGTGGGCCTCGAGGGTCAGGCGGGCCGTCTCCTCCCACGAGAAGGCCCTCGCCTGCGCCAGGCCGAGCGCCCGCTGGCGCGCCCGCCGCTCCGGGTCGTCCGCGAGTTCCGCGATCGCCGCCGCCCAGGCGGTCGGCGCGTCGGCGGGCAGGTAGCGCGCAGCGTCCCCGCCCACCTCGCGCAGCGCCGGCGTGTCGCTGGCGAGCACCGGCACGCCGGCCGCCATCGCCTCCAGCACCGGGAAGCCGAAGCCCTCCTTGCGGCTGGGGACGAGCGCCGCGAGCGCGCCGGCGCGCAGGGCCGCCAGCCGGCCGGCGTCGACGAAGCCGAGCCAGTCGACGCGGCCCTCGACTCCCAGCTCGGCCGCCTTCCGGCGCAGGCGCGCCAGCCGCCGGGCCGACCAGGGGCCCGCCATCACCAGGCGCACGCCGGCGGGGCAGGCGGCGATCGCGGCCAGCGCCAGGCCGATGTTCTTGTGCGGCTCGATCCCGCCCACCAGCAGGGCGTATGGCTCCTGCGGCACGGGGCCGCGCGGCGGCGACGCCGGCGGCGCCGCCAGCGGCACCACGCGCACTCGCCCGGGATCGACGCCCGCCAGCCGCACCGCGTCGGCGCCGGTCTCGGCGGAGGGGACCAGCACGAGGCGCGCTCCGCGCAGCCGGCGCAGGTAGCGGCGGTAGGCGGCGGCTTCGGCGGCCCGCCCGCGGCCGAGGAACTCGCGCGGGAAGCAGGCCGGGACGAGGTCGTAGCAGGCGGCCACCACCGCCGCGCGGGAGCCGCTCGGCACCAGCGCCGGGGTCGTGGCGTGGAAGACGCGCTGCCGGTCGCGCACCAGCCGCTCGCCGACCAGCGCCGGCCACGGGTCTGGCAGCCGGTGCGAGGGCCAGCGCGGCCAGCGCACCTCGCGCGAGGCGAACCCGTCCGGCACCGGCTGGCCCCGGCGCACCAGGAGCACCGGCCGCTCGTCCACCGGCAGCCCCTCCATGCCGCTGATCAGGCCGCGGACGGCCGCGCCGATCCCGCGCAGGGAGTGGCCGTCCGCGAGCGGCGTTGCGTCCAGCAGCGAGGGCGACCCGGGCGCGGGCATGGCCGCAAAGCCTACCGGCGGCGCCCGCCCCCCCGGCACGGGCCGGTCGGGACCAGGGTCGGGCGTCAGGGCGCATCGTCCGCGGCGGCCGTCACAGTGCGCCGGTGCGCCGCACCGTGCTGGCAGGGCGGGAGGTCCCCTATGCGCTCCTGCGCACCCGCGCCGCGCGCCGCATCTCCCTGCGCGTCGACGATCGCGGCCTGCGCGTCAGCGCCCCGCCGCGGGCCTCCGTGCGCGCGATCGAGGAGGCGCTGCGAACGCACGCCGACTGGGTGCTGCGCCAGCTGGACCGGCTCGCTCCGCCGCCCCCGCTCGTCTCGGGCGCGCGGCTGGCGCTGCTGGGGGCACACCTCGAGCTCTCGGTCGCCCTGGAGTCCCGTCCACGGGCGGCGCTGTCCTTCACGGCGGCCCGGCTCGACGTGGCCGCGCCGAGCGAGGACCTGTTCGGCCCGGTCGTCGAGCACTGGTACCGCGAGGCGGCCCGTACCCATCTCGGCGCGCTCGCAGCCCGTTGGGCGCCGGCGCTCGGCGTGAGCCCGACCCGCCTGCGCATCGCCGACCAGCGCAGCCGCTGGGGAAGCTGCTCGTCCACGGGGGTGATCAGCCTGAGCTGGCGCCTCCTGCTCGCCCCGCCGGCCGTGGGCGAGTACGTCGTCGTCCACGAGCTCGCCCACCTGCGCCGGCCGGACCATTCCCCGGCGTTCTGGGCGATCGTCGTCGACGCCCTGCCGGCGCATGCCGCGGAGCGCCGCTGGCTGCGCCGTCACGGTCGCGAGCTGCGCCTGGGGCCGGCGGTCGGGCCGGCCACGCCGGGCCTCGCCTGACGGGCCGGCGCCCCACCGCTCACGTTCCTTAGTGCTTCACCAGGAGCCGGGCGGTGTAGTCGACGCGGTGCAGGAACACCGGTTCGGCGCTGTCGGCGAAGTACTCGTCGACCGCACGTCGAGCGCCCTG
>JAWVEW010000402.1:0-4775 GCA_033856495.1 Miltoncostaeaceae bacterium
GCGATCGCCTCCTGCGATGATGCGGAGGCGAATGCCGTCGCGCGACGTGTTCCAGAGGACCGACGATCTCGAGCCCGCGACGCTCGCTGCGCTGGGCGAGCGGCTGGAGTTCCGGGGCACCGACGCCACCTTCTCCCGGATGCGGGAGGCGTACTTCGACCGCCTGCCGCTCGACTCCGCCGGGGCGGTGCTGGACGTCGGATGCGGGACGGGCGCCGAGGCGCGGGCCCTGCTGAGGCGCCCCGACTTCGACGGGCACCTGGTCGCCGTGGACCTGAGCCCCGGGCTGATCGAGACCGCCCGGCGGCTGGCGTCCCAGGACGGCCTTCAGGGGCGGGTGGACTACCGCGTCGGCGACGCCCACCGCCTCGACCTTCCCGACGGGGCCTTCGACGTCGTGATCGCCCACACCCTCCTGACCCATGTGCTCGACCCGACGTCGGTGCTGCGGCAGATGGCGCGCGTCACGAGGCCGGGCGGCACCGTGGCGGTCTTCGACGGCGACTACGCCTCCTGGACCTGGGCGCATCCGGACCCGGCGCTCGCCGCCGCGATGGACGCGGCGCTGATCGCGACCGTCGTCGCCAACCCCCGCCTGATGCGGGACATGCCGCGCCTACTGCGCGATCTGGGCCTGCGGCTGGGGGAGGCGCAGCCGAACCTCTACGCGGAGGTCGGCACGGGCCGCTACTTTCTCGGTGCGGCCGAGAGCTACGCGCCGCTGCTCGCGGCGGGCGGCCTGGTTCCGGCGGAGGACGTCCAGCGGTGGCTGGAGGACCAGCGCCGCGCGGTCGCGGAGGGCACCTTCTTCGCCTCCTGCAACTACTACGCCTACCTGGCGGAGCGTCCCCGCTAGCGCCGAAGCTGCGCGGCCAGCGCCTCCGGGTCGGTCACCGGCGCGGCGCAGACGAAGCGCTCGCAGACGTAGGCCGCGGGCGCCCCGTTCACCGCCGGCCGGTGAGCCAGGAGCGGCGCCGCCGCCGCGGCGCGCGGGTCCCCGGGGTCGCCGACGGCCATCACGGCATCGGGTCCGGCGTGCACGCGGGCGATGGCGACCAGCGCGGCGGTGGCGGCATCGTCCGGGCTCCCCACGATCGCCACCTCGCGCGGCCCGGCGGTGTGGAAGTCCAGCGCGACGAGCGCCGTGCCGAACGCCTGCGGGAAGCGGGCGACCTCGTCGCGCACGAGCCGCAGCGCGTCGAGCGCGATCGTCTCGAGCTCCGGGTCGGCGCCGAGATGGGCGAGGCGCAGCAGCACCCAGGCGGCCTGCGAGTTCCCGGAGGGGGTGGGGTGGTCCTCCAGGTCGCGGGTGCGGGCGACCAGCGCCTCGGCGTCGGACCCCGCGTAGAAGAAGCCGCCGCCCTCGGGATCCCCGAACAGCCGCACCATGTCGGCCGCCAGCTGCCGCGCGGCCTCCAGCCAGCCCGGCTCGAAGGTCGCCTCGTAGAGGACCAGCAGGCCGTGGCAGAGATCGGCGTAGTCGTCGAGGCAGCCCAGGTGCCGCGCCTCGCCCTCCATCCAGACGCGCCGCAGGCGGCCGCCCACCACCATCCGCTGCAGCAGGAACGCCGCCGTCTCGCGCGCCGCGGCGAGGTAGTCCGGCCGGTCGAAGTCGGCGCCGGCGTCGGCGAGGGCGGCGATCGCGAGGCCGTTCCAGCCGGTCAGCACCTTGTCGTCCCTCGCCGGCGCCGGCCGCTCGGCGCGGGCGGCCAGGAGCTTGCCCCGCGCGGAGGCCAGGAGCCGCTCGGCGTCCGGCCCGACCGCGCGCTCCACCTCCTCCATCGGCGCGGCCACGCGCAGGATCGTGGCGCCCTCGAAGTTGCCGGCCGGGCGCACGCCGTAGCGCACCGTGACGGCCGCCGCCTCGGCGGGCTCGAGGAGCGCCGCGAGGTCCTCGGGCCGCCAGACGAAGAACGCGCCCTCGCCCCCCGGGGAGTCGGCGTCCTGCGCGGAGGCGAACCCTCCCTCGGGGGCGCGCATCTCGCGCAGGAGGTAGTCGAGGGTGGCCTCGGCCACGGCCCGGTGGGAGTCGCCGCCGAGCGTCCGGTGCGCGAGCGTGTAGTCGCGCGCCAGCAGCGCGTTGTCGTAGAGCATCTTCTCGAAATGGGGCACGAGCCAGATCTCGTCGACGCTGTACCGGTGGAAGCCGCCGGCGAGCTGGTCGTGGATGCCGCCCTCGGCCATCCGCCGCAGCGTCAGCTCCGCCATCACGCGCGCCCGCTGGTCGTCGGGCCGCCGCCAGAGGCGCCGTAGCAGGAACTCCAGCGCCAGCGTGGGCGGGAACTTGGGAGCGCCGCCGAACCCGCCCTGGTCGGGGTCGAAGGCGCGCTCGAGGTTCGCTTCGGCCTCGTCCACCAGGCGCGAGGTGATGAGCTCCGGCGAGGGGCGCCGGCGCGCCATGCCCTCGAGCCGGCGGCCGACCTCCTGGGCCGAGGCCTCGATGTCGTCGCGGCGGTCCCGGTAGGCGCTGGCGACCGCGCGCAGGAGCTCCGTGAACCCCGGCATCCCGCCGCGGGAGACGGGCGGGAAGTAGGTGCCGGCGTAGAAGGGCCGCCCATCGGGCGTCAGGAAGACCGTCATCGGCCAGCCGCCTCCGCCGGTGAGGGCGAGCGTGGCCTGCATGTAGAGCGCGTCGACGTCCGGGCGCTCCTCGCGATCGACCTTCACGTTCACGAAGAGGTCGTTCATGACGCCGGCGATCGTCTCGTCCTCGAACGACTCGTGGGCCATCACGTGGCACCAGTGGCAGGCCGAGTAGCCGATCGACAGCAGGACCGGCCGGTCCTCCGCCCGGGCCAGGTCGAAGGCCTCGTCGCCCCAGGGGTGCCAGTCCACCGGGTTGTCGGCGTGCTGGCGCAGGTATGGGCTCGTTTCGCCCGCCAGGCGGTTCACGCGGCCGAGGATACCCGCGGCGCAGCGGACCAGGCCTGGACGGCTCCGCTACCTTAGTCGGCGTGGCAGATCCATTCCTCACCGCAGCCGGACCGGCCCCCGCTCGGGGCGCCGAGGATCTGTGGCGCCAGGTGGCGCTGCTCGGCGTCTCCGCGGCCGCCTACGGCGGCGGCGGAGCCCGCGCGCGGCTGGCGGCGGCCCTGCTCGCCCTCGACTCCCCGGAGGAGGCCGAGCCCCTGGCCCTGCAGGTGCGCGCGGAGGAGCCCTGGGCGCGCTGGTGGGCGGTGCTGGCGGCCGGGCAGCGGGGAGTGGGCGAGGCCCTGCGCGGCGCGCTCGCCGACGCGCTCGCCGAGGCGCCGGCGGCGGGGCCGGACGGCCGCGAGGTGGCGCGGCGCCTGGCCGATCTCCAGGCCGAGGTGACGGAGCTCGAGGGCGGCGCCCCCGCCGGCGCACGCTTCACGCTGCTCGGCCACCGCCCCGCGCCGGAGCGGCGGGTGCTGGTCGGCGGGCGCTCGTCGGCGGCCTTCCTCCTGGACCCGGAGTGGGAGGCGCTGCGGCTGGTGCGCCTGGCCCCGTCCGAGGGCCCCTCCGGCGGCAACCGCGCGCACCTGCCGCTGGCCGAGGTGATCGCGCAGGTCCGCCGGGGCGAGTCGGGCGCCGGCCGGCCGGTTCCGCCCGACGAGCCCAGCCCGCTGCGCCCCGCGCCCATGCTCGAGGCGCTGCGGGAGGATCCGGCGACGCGGGACATGCGCCTGATCGAGCTGGCCCGTGAGGTTCGCGAGGAGCGCGAGCGCCTCGCCGGCGAGCGGCTCCGGCTGGAGGAGGAGCGCGCCGCCCTCCAGGCCGAGACGGTGCGGCTGCGCCGTCAGCGCCCCGGGGCCAACGGGTCCGGCCCGGCGGGCAGGCCGGCGCCGCCGCCGCGGCTGCCGCGCACCGCCGCCGAGGCGGCCGCGCTGCTGGGCGTCGAGGCGGGGGCCTCGCGGACCGACGTGGAGCGCGTGTGGCGGGAGCAGATCGTCCGCTGCCATCCCGACCGGGTGGAGGGGATGCACCCCTCGATCCGCAAGCGGGCCGAGGATCTCACGGTCGCCCTGAACGCCGCGCGCGACCTGCTGCTGGGGCGCGAGCTGCGCCGGCGCGCGCCCGGCTGACCCTCAACCTCTCCGCGGCGGCGCGTTCGCCAGGCGGTCGTGCGTGTCCGCCGTGACGCCCTCCTGGCGGAGCTCGGTCTTGCGCACCCGCTCGGTGGGGGTCTTGGGCAGGTGCCCCACCGCCCGCACGTAGCGCGGGACCATGAAGTAGGGCATCCGCTCCGCCAGCCAGCCGCACAGCGCATCGGGGTCCACCGGCTCGCCGCGCGGCACGTAGCAGACCAGGATCTCGTCCTCCGCGCCGGCCCCCTCGCTGGCCTTGACGCCGATCGCCGCCGCCTCCAGCACGCCGTCGTGGGCGGTCACGATCCGCTCGACCTCCATCGAGGAGACGTTCTCGCCGCGGCGGCGGATGTAGTCCTTCACCCGATCCATGAAGTACAGGTAGCCGTCCTCGTCCAGGCGGCCGAGGTCGCCGGTGTGGAGCTTGAGGTTGCGGAAGTCCTCGGCGGTCTTCTCGGGCATCCCGGCGTAGGCGCGCATGACGATGTTCGGCATCTTCATGTCGACGACGATCTCGCCCGCGCTGCCCCGCGGCAGGGGGCGGTCGGTGCCCGGCTCCACCACGCTCACCTCGAAGCCCGGCGTGGCGACCCCGCAGCTTCCCGGCCGGGGCGGCACCCCGGGCGGCTGGTAGGTCACCATCCCGGTCTCGGTCAGGCCGTAGCCCTCGATGAAGCGGATGCCGAAGCGCTCCTCGAACGGCTCGTAGATGTCCTTCGGCGCCGGCAT
>JAWVEW010000403.1:0-11890 GCA_033856495.1 Miltoncostaeaceae bacterium
CGTCACGTCGACGATCTTCGCCTCGAAGATCTCGACCAGCTGGATCACCTCGCTGCGGGTGCCGCCGTCGGCGCGCACCTTCAGCAGGGCCAGCTCGCGGGCGACCATGTTCTCGGGGTCGAGGTCCCGGATCTTGATCACGTTGATGAGCTTGTCGAGCTGCTTCGTGATCTGCTCGATCGGGAAGCGGGAGGCGTCGACGGTGATCGTCATCCGCGAGAGGTCGGCCGTCTCGGTCGGGCTGACGGCGAGCGACTCGATGTTGAAGCCCCGGCGGGTGAAGAGCCCGGACACGCGCGAGAGCACGCCCGGCTTGTTCTCCACCAGCACTGACAGCGTGTGCATCACGGTCGGGCAGCATACCGGTCCCCGGAGCGAGGGAGCGGGGCGCGACCGACCCGACTGGTCAGGCGGCCAGGCGCACGGGCGTCAGGACCCCGTTCCAGCCCGCGATCCAGGCCGTGGCGCCACCGACGTTGATACCTCCGGCGTCCGAGGCCGGGAACCTGACGCGGGGGCCCGTGGCCCGGTTCACCTCACCCGCGAGTCGCCCAGGACCCAGACCGACCCCTGCGCTCACGACCAGGTCCACGGGGCTGCCCTCGTGGACGTCGATGGACCGGGTTCCCGGTGCGGATTGCCGGCCCCGACGGTTCCGGTCGCCATGTCGATTCGACGGATCTCATCGCCGCCCTCGACCAGCGCCCGCCCGTCGCGACGTCAGGTCTCGATCTCGACGAGCTCGCCAGCCAGGCGCGAGCGTACGCAGGTTGTTCTCCTCCATGTCACCGCCGGCTCCCGCGCCTCAGTGAGCGGCCGAGCCGCCCTCGCCGTAGTGCGGCTCCCGGCGTCGCCTCGTTCGCGGGCGCGGCGCGTCGGAGAACCGGCGCCCCGGGACGGAAGACGGCCCCCGGCCGCGCGCCCTTCCACGTCGCGGCCGGGGGACCCTTGGCGACCCGACTGGGCGAAGCCAGCGGGTGACGACCCGCACATTTCCCAGCGGCGACGGCGTACAAACACGCGGGTTCGGAGCGCACGGGGCCCATCGGTCCGGCGGAACGGTCGGCGTCCGGTACGGGATTACGGCCGCGCCCGGGAGGGTAGACGCCCGGCGCGAAGCCGTTGGTCCTTCGCCTGCGCGGGCATGGATGCCACGGGGACCGGGAGGCCGTCGGCCGCCCGGTCCCCGCCAGCCCACCGCTCCTCACGCCCGGAGCGTTCCGTCCTCCGGCGGGTCCTGCGATCCGCTACCGGCGGGTCGGCGGGTCGCTCGGCCCGACGGGATTGGCCTGCCGCTGGACCGGCCCCGCCGCGGCCTGCCGCACCGGTCCCCGACTCTCCGGGCGGACCGTCGGCGCCGCTGCCGGCTGGGCGGACGGCCGCCCGGCGATCCCCCGCTGCCCCGCCGTCACGGGCCCGCCGACGACGGCCGGCCCGCGGGTCGCGCGGGCGGCCGGCCCCTGCGCCCTGGGGTCGCGGGCGGCTCGCGCCCGTGCCGCGTGCTCTCCCAGCGGGTGCGAGGTGCGGCGCGCCGGCCGTGCTGCGACCCCGGGGGCGACGGCCCGCCGTGCGTGGGTCGCCGGGCGGACCGCGGACGCGGCTTCCCGCAGGCGCACGGCGTCCTGCTTGCGCCCCGTGCCGAGCGGCCGATGAACCGCGTGCGCTCGTGTCGGGTCGCCCGCCGACCGGTGCCGCGGCTCCCGCGAGAGCCCTCCGCGGGCCTGCGGAGCGTGCTCGGCCGGCGCGGCGGCGCCCGCCCGCCGCCCGGCCCCCCTGCCGGTCCCGATGGCCGCGGCGGGGGACCGGAGCGGAGCGGCCATTCGAAGCACCGGCGTGCCGGCGCCCGTCGGCGCCAGGGCGGTCGCCGGGACGGCGCGGACCAGCGGGGCGGGGGCGCTGCGATGCGGGACGAGGATCGGTCCCGCCACCGCGCCGGCTCCCGCCAGCGCACCCGCGCCGGCCAATGCGGCGACCTTGACGCCCAGCGTGGAGGCGGCGCCGCTGACGGCGGCCCCCGCGCCAACGACCGCCGCTCCGCC
Organism: Miltoncostaeaceae bacterium; assembly: GCA_033856495.1. GTDB lineage: Bacteria > Actinomycetota > Thermoleophilia > Miltoncostaeales > Miltoncostaeaceae > JAWVEW01. The sequence continues at coordinate 2,040 of JAWVEW010000403.1, forward strand.
GCCGCCGGCGGCAACCGAGCCCAGCACGGCCTCCAGGATCCGCTGCCCGGCGAGCACCGGCAGGGCGCCCGGAACCACCGAGGCGAGGACCTGCGGGCGGGAGTCGAGGCGCTCCCGGAAGCTCCGACAGCCCGCGCAGGCACGCAGGTGCGCGTTCAGCCGCCGGCCGCGCAGCGCACGGCGATCGCCGTCCGAGAGCGTGCGCCGGACGGCGGCGCAGGGCATCGCACGTCCCTCGGCGAGCTCCTCGAGGCTCGTGCGCGCCTCGTAGATGAGCTGCTTGGCCACCGACGCCGTCCCGCCCAGCGCCTGGCCGATCTCCTCGTGTGTGAGGCCCGACAGCTCCCGCAGGACGAGCGCCGAGCGCGGCCTCGGCGCGAGGGTCGCCAGGTCGGCGGTCAGCTGACGGACCTCCGCGGCGACCTCGGCCCGGTCTGCGACCTCCCCGCCGATCGCGGCCTCGGCGCCGGTCAGCTCCTCCGAGGCCACGCGCCGGCGCATGATGTTGACGCACTCGTTGTGGGCGATCCGGTAGAGCCAGGCGCGCACGGCCAACTCACCCACTCCGCCGCCGCGGGCGAGCGCCCGGTAGGCGTTGGTCATCGCGGCCTGGAGCGCGTCCTCCGCGTCCTCGGGTCGGCGCACCAGGGCCGCGCAGTACCGGAAGAGCTGGTCGCGGTAGCGCGCGTAGAGCTGCTCGAAGGCGCGCTGGTCGCCCTCCGCCACCCGCCGCGTGAGGGCCGCATCGGACAGAACCCCGAGCGGGACGAGCGGCATCCGCCGCCTCGCCGCGGGGCGGGACAGCGTCTCGGTGCGGACTCCCATCCATTCTCTCCTCGGCAAGCGGGCACGCACGTCTGAGTCGGGGCGCATCTCAAGGGACGCCCAGCAGGCGCAAGGGTCGGGGCCTACCTGCCGAGATTCTGTGAGAGGAAAGAAAAGATCGAGGTACGCCCCGACCCTGGGCGGCCATCCCCGTCACATCACCCGACGGACCGCTCGCGAGCCGCATCACGCGTCGAGCGTCGGCCCACCCACCGCACAGCGCAGCCTCAAGGAGGAGTTCGAATGCGCAAGGTCATCTTCGCGGTCCTGGCGGGCGCCGCGCTCCCGTCCGTGGCCCTGGCAGCCCCCGGCGGCGTGCCCGGCGCCCCGGCGAGCCACCCAAACGGCCGTCACGTCGGTCCTCCCGAGACGAGCCACTTCGGCCAGGGCGGGCGCCACGTCGGTCCCGCCATCGACGCCACGACCACCGAGCAGACGGCCCCGGCGACGACCGTCGGCGACGAATCGAAGAAGGGGAAGGGCAAGGCCCTCGGCAAGTGGAAGGTCCACCGCGTCGCGTTCGTCATGCGGGGCACCCTCTCCGCCGACGCCGCGGCAGACAGCTTCACCATGACGGTGCGCGGCGGCAACCGCCACGCGCGGCGGGCCCTCGCCGGCGTGGACAGCACCAGCGTCAAGCTCGATGCCACCACCCGGATCTGGAAGGCCGGGATCGGCAAGGCGAGCTACTCCGACCTGAAGTCCGGCGACCGCGTCCTGGTGATGTGGAAGGCGCCGCGGAAGAGCGCCGCCGCCGACCTCCCCGCCGCCCGCTTCGTCATGGACATCGGTCCGGCGCCCGTGGCCGCGACGCCGACCACGCCGGAGCCACCCGCCCAGCCCTAGCGTCGTCGACGGGGGAGGCGGGGCGACCCGCCTCCCCCGCAGACAGGTGCTGCGTCAGCCGGCGATGACGTTGTGGATCTCCGAGACCCGGGGCTGTATGGGCTCGAGCCCCGCCTCGAACAGCAGCGGCACCAGCGTCGCTCCGAAGGCCGCGAACGCCTCCGGCGACTCCCAGATGTCGAAGATGTGCAGGGCGTCGCTGCCCGCCTGCCTGAGGGCGCAGTGGTAGAGCCGCCCCGCCGGCGCGCTCTGGCCCGCCGCCTCCAGACCGCTGAGCACCGAGTGGTACTGCTCCGGGGTCATGGAGTCCGCGGCGAAGTAGAAACCGAGCGCCATCGATGCTCTCCTTGCTGAGGGGTGGGCCGTGAGAGCGGCCGCCTGTCAACCGGCGCTCACGAATGCGCCCAGCTGGCGCATTGTCGCCACGTCGTCGTGCACCATCCGGTGATCGCCAGCTCATCTCGGCCACGCGCCTGATGCGGACGTGGTCGGTCCGAAACGGCCGCCCGGTCGCCGGATGCCGTACCGCAAGCACACGATCAGCTCCCGTCGTGAGCTGGTCGCGGCCATGAGGCGGGAGGACCGGCGGTGAGACGGCTCAGCCGGCGCCGTCCATCACGCATTTCCGAACCAGCGCCCCCACCGCCTGGGGGTCGGCGCGCCCACCCGTCGCCTTCATCGCCTGTCCGACGAAGAACCCCATCACCCTGTCCTTGCCCTCGCGCAGCTGCTGAGCCTGGGCCGGGTGATCGGCGACGATGCGCTCCACGATCGCGGCGAGCTCGTCGCCGCCGCCGATCTGGGCCAGCCCCTGCTCCTCGACGATCCGCTCGGGATCGGCCCCCGTCGCCACCATCTGGGCCAGGACGTCCTTGGCCACCCGGGTCGGGATGCGCTCCGAGCCCAACAGGGCCAGAAGGGACGCGAGCGCGGCCGGGCTGACGCCGCTCTCCCAGGGCTCCTCGCCGCGCTCCCGGAGCAGCGCGCGCAGGTCCCCCCGGATCCAGTTGGCCGCCGCCTTGGGGTCGGCGAGCGCCGCCGTCTGCTCGAAGTAGCGAGCGAGCGCCGGCGTCTCGCTCAGCACCTCGGCGTCCTCGAACGACAGCCCCAGGTCACGGACCCAGCGATCGCGCCGCTCGACGGGAAGCTCGGGCAGGCCGGCGCGGATCCCCGCCACCCAGGCCCGGTCGGGCGACAGGGGCACGAGGTCCGGCTCCGGGAAGTAGCGGTAGTCGTGCGCCTCCTCCTTGCTGCGCAGCGGATGGATCTCGCCGCTCTCGGGGTCGTAGTGCAGCGTCTCCTGGACCACCCGCTCGCCCGCCTCCAGCAGGGCGACCTGGCGGCGGATCTCGGCCTCGATGCCGCGCTCCAGGAAGCGGAAGGAGTTCATGTTCTTGAGCTCGGCCTTGGTCCCGAGCGTCGCGGATCCCACCGGCCGGACGCTGATGTTCGCGTCGGCCCGCAGCGAGCCCTCCTCCATGTTGGTGTCGCTGACGCCGAGGTGCTCGAGCGTCTGCTTGAGCTGCTTGAGGAAGGCCACCGCGTCGGCCGCCGAGCGCAGGTCCGGCTCGGTGACGATCTCCACCAGCGGGGTGCCGCCGCGGTTGAAGTCCACCGCCGAGCGCGCGGCGCCGGCGCGGCGCCCATCGCCCCCCAGGTGCAGGAGCTTGGCGGCGTCCTCCTCGAGGTGGACGCGGGTGATCCGGACCTCGATCTCGCCGTCCTCGGTGAGCGCCCGGAAGCGTCCGCCCAGGCACAGGGGCTCGTCGTACTGTGAGATCTGGTACGCCTTCGGAAGGTCCGGATAGAAGTAGTTCTTGCGGTGGAAGATCGAGTGCGGCGCCACCTCGCACCCCAAGGCGAGCCCGATCAGCGTCGCCAGCCGCACCGCCTCCCGGTTCACCACCGGCAGCACGCCCGGGTGGGCCAGGCAGACCGGGCAGGTGTGCGTGTTCGGCGGATCGCCGAAGCTCAGGCGGCAGCCGCAGAACATCTTGGTGAGGGTGGCCAGCTGGACGTGGATCTCCAGCCCGATCACCGGCTCCCATCCGGCCGCCACCGCGCTCACGCGAGCCCCGGCGGCAGGGGATCGAACGCGATCGCCCGCTCGAGCGCGTGGGCGGTGTCCAGCAGGCGGTTCTCGCTGAAGGCCGGGCCGGCCAGCTGCAGTCCCACCGGCAGGCCCTCCGAGAGGCCGCATGGGATCGAGAGCGCGGGCAGGCCGGCGAGGCTGACCGGGATCGTGCAGACGTCGGCGAGGTACATCGAGTACGGATCGGCCAGCCGCTCGCCCAGCGGGAAGGCGACCGTCGGCGAGGTCGGGGAGGCAACCACGTCGACCTCGGCGAAGGTGTTCTCGAAGTCGCGCACGATCAGGGTGCGAACGCGCTGGGCGGTGCCGTAGTAGGCGTCGTGGTAGCCGGAGGAGAGCGCGAAGGTCCCGAGCATGATCCGCCGCTTGACCTCGGTGCCGAAGCGCTCGCCGCGCGTGCGCTCGTAGTGGTCGAGCAGGTCCTCGGCCCCCTCGTGGCGCGGGCCGTAGCGGATGCCGTCGAAGCGGGCGAGGTTGGCCGAGCACTCCGCCGGGGCGATCAGGTAGTAGGTCGCGAGCCCGTGCTCCGCGTTGGGGAGGCTGACCGGGACGACGCGGCCGCCCAGCTCCTCGACCAGGACGAGCGCCCGCTCCACGGCGTCGCGCACCCCGGGCTCGATGCCCTCCCCCATCAACTCCTCCACCACCCCGACCCGCAGGCCGTCGAGCCGCTCCGCGTCGGGCACCCGGATCGGCTCGGGCCAGTGGAGGGACGTGGAGTCCATCGGGTCGTGGCCCACGATGTGGGACAGCAGCAGGGCCGTGTCGCGCACCGTGCGCGCGAAGGGCCCGACCTGGTCGAGCGACGAGGCGAAGGCGACCAGGCCGTAGCGCGAGACGGCGCCGTAGGTGGGCTTCATGCCGACGATGCCGCAAAGGGCGGCCGGCTGGCGAATCGACCCGCCGGTGTCGCTGCCGAGCGACCACGGCGCCTGGCAGGCGGCCACCGCCGCCGCCGAGCCGCCGCTCGACCCGCCCGGCACCCGCTCCTCGTCCCACGGGTTGCGCGTCACCTGGTAGGCCGAGTTCTCGGTGCTGGAGCCCATCGCGAACTCGTCCATGTTGGTCTTGCCGATGATCACGGCACCCGCCGCCTCGAGCCTGGCCACGCAGGTCGCGGTGTAGAGGGGCCGGAAGCCCTCCAGGATGCGCGAGCCGCAGGTGGTCACGAGGTCCCGGGTCGAGAGCACGTCCTTGATCGCGATCGGCAGCCCGCCGAGCGGGAGCCGGTAGCCGGAGGCCGCCGCCGCGTCGATCTCCCGCGCCCGCGCCAGGGCGCGCTCGCCGTCGAGGGCGAGGAACGAGCCCCAGCGGTCGTCCGCCGCGCGCTCGAGGTAGGCGGCGACGACCTCGGACGCGCTGACCTGTCCGCCGTGGAGCGCCGCGAGCGCGGCCTCGGCGGTGAACGTGCGCGGATCCATCAGCCCATGCGGGGGACGGCGAAGCCGCCGGCCAGGACCTCCGGCGCCTCCCGCAGCGCCTCCTCGGGGGTGAGGCTGGGGCGCGGCTCGTCCTCGCGCATCACGTTCTGCAGCGCGACGACGTGGGTCGTGGGCGGCACGCCGGCCAGGTCGAGGGACTGGATGCGCTCGACGTGCTCGAGGATGCTCGAGAGCTCCCGCCGCATCCGTTCGACCTCGTCGGGGTCCAGGTGGAGCCGCGCCAGGCGGGCGACGTGGCGCACGGTCTCGGCCTCGATCACCGCGCGATGGTAGCCGATCGGGCCTGCCCGGCCCCCCGGCGCGGCGCCGGTCAGGCGCCGGCCAGGTTCGCGATCAGGTAGGCGCGGCAGCGCTGGTCGACAAGCCCGGCCTGGGCCGCCGCGAACGCGATGAGGACCGCCAGGGCGCCGGCGATCTGAACGGCCTGAGCCATGATGGATGCCCCAGGTGAGCGACGGCGCGAATCCGCCGGCCCCCCGAACGACGAACCTTGAGCCCCGAACGGGGAGTTTCGCCGCCGGCCGGGCACGGATGTTCCAACGCACCCAAATCCCTTAAGGGCCGGCCGGCTCGCTGCCGATGGGGGGGTCAGGAAACGCCAAAAGCCGCCGAAAGGCCCACCATGTCGATCATCACCGCCCCCCGTCACGATTCCGCTCTCTCCGCCGCCCTCTCCACGGGCGACCGGACCAGCGGCCGCGGCCGGCGCTTCGACGTCGAGGTCCGCGCCGCCGGGACGTTCGGGCTGACGCGCTCGCTGCTGGAGTGGGTGGACGAGGCCCTGATGACCTCCTCCGCCATGGAGCGCCCGATCCTGTCCGCCAACCTGGCGCGCGGCACGGTCGACATGCGGGTGTCGGTGCATGCGGAGAGCAACTCGGCCGCGCACGACGCCGCCGCGCGCGTCCTCGCGCGGGCCATGGCGGCGGTCGGCGTCGAGGACGTGCAGGTGCGGCGCAGCGGCTGGCGGCGCGGTGCGGTCGCCACGGCCTGCGCGCCGGCGCAGGTGCTGTCCCCGGCCTGATCCCCGAAGGGGCCGCCCCCGCGAGAACGTCGCGGGCGGGAATTGATGGCATCCTTGCGGATGCCCGTTCCCATCAGGCGGAGGAGTGGTGGTGCCAAGACGGACGGTCCGCGGCGTCAGCATCGTGGTCGGCGTCCTCGCCCTCCTCGTCGGCCTCTACGTCGTCGGCAAGCGCGAGAAGCGCTACCACGCCGAGGCGACCGTCGCGATCACGCCGGTCGTCACCGCCAAGCCCGCGGTCGCGGTGGAGGCGCTCGCGGGCGGCGACGTCGTGGCGACCTTCGCCGAGGTGTTCAGCGGCTCGGAGGTGGTGCGCCCCGCGCTGCTGGCCGCGAAGATCGAGGGGCCGGATCGGGGAGCCACCAGGGTCTCCGCGGAGCCCATCCCCAACTCGACGGTGATCAGGATCGAGGCCACGGCGCCCTCGAAGGCGGTCGCCGAGCGGGCAGCGACCGCGGTCGCCGCGGCGAAGCCGAGGGTCGAGGGGTTGAGCGCCGTCTACGAGCCCCACCTGGTGCGCCGGGGGGCGGGCACCGGGGAGAAGACCGGGACCTCGACGACCGTGCTCCGCCTGGAGGCGCTCATCGTCGCGGTCGTGATCGCGCTGCTGACAGCGGCGCTGGTGCGGCGCATCCCCAGCGCCGAGCCGCCGGTGGCGCCGGCGGGCGAGGGCGCCGCTCAGCCCTGAGGGGCGTCGAACTCCCAGCTCGTTGGCGAGCCGGTGAAATCGTCGTGCAGCAGGCCGAAGGCCCTTCGGGGACGAACCTGGACCGTCGCGTTGACGTCCGGATCGAGGAAGTCGGCGCCGATGCGCGTCTCGTACTTGGCGTTGAGGAGCCCCAGGAAGCGCGCGATCTCGTCCGCGCGCCGCGTGATGCGCGCCACGCCCTCGACGACCACCGGGCTGAGGGCGTCCTCCACCGCGACCACGCAGCGGGGGTCCGCGGCGAGGTTGCGGGCCTTGCGCGATCGCCCGCCGGTGCTGAACCAGAACGCACCGGCGTCCCAGAGGCCCCAGACCGGCATCGCGTGGGGCCGCCCGTCGGGCCGGGTCGTGACGACCCAGTAGTTGCGGGAGGCGCCGAGCCTCTCCTCGGCCCAGGCCCAGGGCAGCAGGCCGGAGCCCTCGTCGGGTCCCCGGACGCCGTAGCCGGGCATGTGCGGTCGGCTCGCCCGCGGCTCCCCCATCTGCGCCCGCCTTGCGTGGCCCCCGTTCCCGCGGATGATGGCAGGGCCGAACCGGCCGTCGCCGGTACCCCCGCGATCCGTGCGAGAGTGCGCCCGGTGGCCCGTCGCCTGCTCGCCATGCTCGCCGCCGCGCTCCTCGCCGGCCCCGCCGCCGCGATGGCGGCGCCCTCGCCCGCGCCCCCGGACAGCGCCGTCGCCGCGCGCGGGATCGCGGCGTTCGGCCTCGACCTCTTCCGCCAGGTCGGCCGCACCCAGCCCGGGAACCTGGTGATGTCGCCCTACAGCGCGTCGGTCGCGCTCACCATGACCAGCGCCGGCGCCCGGGCGCGCACCGCCCTCCAGATGGCGCGCGTCCTGCGGCACGACCTGCCGGCCGCCCGCCTGCGCCGCGCCTTCGGCGCCCTCCAGGCGGACCTGGCCGCCGCCGGCTCCGGCGACGTCGGGCGCCCGCTGGTGCGGATCGCCAACGCGCTCTGGGTGCAGCGCGGCTTCGCGGTGCGGCAGGCCTTCCTCGACGCCCTGCGCGGGGACTTCGGCGCGCACGCCGAGGAGCTCGACTTCCGGGACCCCGACGCCGCGCGCAAGGCCGTCAACGATTGGGCGGCGCGGCAGACCGACGGCGTCATCCCGGAGGTGCTGCGACCGCCCCAGCCCGACCCCGGCACGGCGCTGATGCTCGCCAACGCGATCTACCTGAAGGCCGAGTGGGCGCGCCCCTTCAGCCACGAGGCGACGGTGCCCGCGCCCTTCACGCTGGCCGATGGCACCCGGGTCGAGGTGCCGACGATGCACGGCATCGACCTCCGCTCGTACGCGCGGGTCGGCAGCGTGCAGGCGGTCCAGCTGGGCTACAGGGGCGGGCGCCTGGCGATGCTCGCGCTGCTGCCGCCGAAGGACGGCCTCGCCGCCCTCGAGCGCACCCTCGACGAGCCGCGCCTGCGCCGCATCGTCGGCGCGCTGCGACCGACCCGCCTGGACCTGGCGATGCCGAAGATCCACCTCCACTCGTCCTCGCTGGACCTGATCCCGGCGCTGAAGCGGCTGGGGATGACCGACGCCTTCGATCCCGATCGGGCGGACCTGTCCGGCATCGCGCCGATCACCGCCGGCAACCGGCTGGTGGTGAACCTCGTCGTGCAGGAGGCGGACCTCGCCGTCGACGAGAAGGGCACCGTGGCGGCCGCCGTGACGACCGTCGGGGTCGGCCCCACCAGCGCTCCGGTCGCGCCCTTGCGGCTGGCGCTGGAACGCCCGTTCCTGCTCCTGATCCGGGACCGCAGGACCGGGACGCCGCTCTTCATGGCGCGGGTGGCCGACCCCCGGTAGCGGGGGCCGGGCGCTCGCTCAGCCTCCCCTGGGCAGCGCGCGGCTGGTGGAGCGGATCGCGCACCGCTCCACGAAGAGCTGGATCCGGCTGCCCCTCGCCAGGCTGCACTCGGTCCAGACCGCCGTCAGGCGCCGGCCCCCGAACGCCACGCCGGGGAGGCTGGCGGTGAGAAACCCCTCGATGCCCCTGGGCCGCCGCTCGGCTCCGCCGATCGTCTGAGCCGCCTGCCAGGAGCCCGCGCCGGCGACACGGAGCGCCACCCGCACGATGGAGCCGCCGGTGGCCAGGCGCTCCGTCCAGCCGACGGCCGCATCGCCCGCCCGGTCGAGCGCGATCGAGGGCTGGCCGGCCTCCCGCGCCGGGGAGGACAGCGTGACCGGCGCGCTCCAGGTCGCGCCCCCGGCGGGGCGGGCGCTGACCCGCACCACGGAGCGGCCGCGAGGACCGCGGCCAGGCCAGGCGGCCACCGCGCCGCCGGCGGGATTCCCCGCCATCCGCAGCGGGCCGTTGATCAGGCGGGCGTCCTCGAGGAGGAACGGCGCGCTCCAGGGGCCTCCGGCCGGACGGTCGGCGGTCAGTATGCGAAAGGCGTCGCCCGCGCCGGCGATGCCCCAGAGGGCGGTCGCCCTTCCGCTCGAATCGAGGGCGACCGACGGCGGGCTGAGGTACGGGCCGGGATTCGGCGCCGTCTCCACCGGGGCGATCCGTTCCGGCGGCGCCCAGTCGCCGCCGGGCGCACGGCTGGCGGACTCGATCGTGCGGACCGGATCCGCGAAGCGGTCCCAGGCCACGACGGCGTCCCCGAGAGCGCCGACCGCGAGCGCCGGCGCGTCGACGCCGGGACCGGGCGCGGTGAGCGTCCGGGCAGCGGAGAAGGTCCCCAGCGCGGGTCGGCTGGCGGTCTGCACGACGCCGTTCCAGTACCAGCTCGCGGTGAGCGCGCCCCCGTCGTCGAATCCGAGCGTCGGTCTGATCGAACCCGGTGGAGCGGAAGCGAACGTCGCCCCGCTCCTCCAGCGCGCGGACGGCGAGGGAAGCCGGGCCACCTGGATGAGCGTGCCGGGGGTCCCCGACCGGTACTCCCAGGCCGCCACGGCCTCGCCGGTG
>JAWVEW010000404.1:0-3860 GCA_033856495.1 Miltoncostaeaceae bacterium
GGATCGTCGCGTCCGTCGCGGGGCCGCGGCCCCCAGTCCCGGCGCCGGCGGGCAAGGGGTCGGCGGCCTGAGACGCGAATCGCCTGCGCGGCCAACGGGCTCGGGACCTCGCCGGGCCCGTCCCCGCCTGCCTGGTCACCTTCGACCTGCTGGAGCTCGCCGACCAAGACCTGTGCTGAGGCGCTCGTGGCCTGACCGAGCCCTTACAACGGGCTTTCCGTACCGATTCTCCTCAGACCCCGGCCTTCGGTCGCCGACGCGCCGCTCACGGCGCCACCGCCCGGCGAAGCCGCTCCACCGCCGCCCGGCGGGCGCGCATGCGGTAGCTCTCGCCCTGGAGGACGATCACGACAGAGCGGTGAAGCAGCCGGTCGAGCATCGCCGCGGCGACGACCGCGTCGTCGAAGATCTCGCCCCAGCTGACGATGCCGCGGTTGCTGGTCAGGCAGATCGAGCCCTTCAGGTAGCGCTGGCTGATCACCTGGAAGAGCGCCGCGGCGCCCTCAGCCTTGAGCGGAAGGTGTAGGGGTCGGCGGCACGACGCCGATGGCGGCCTTGCGGCCGCTGGTCTTCGCACCGCCGCCCTCCGAACCGGACGTGCGAGTTCCCCCGCATCCGGCTCTCCACGAACGCATCGAGTGTCATGCGAGCGCCTGCTGGACGTCGGCGAGGAACAGGGGGTCGTCGTGGCCGGTGCGCCGGAAGCGCGCGCCACTCGGGTGCACCTGCCCCTCGTTCCACGGGGTGGAGATCTGCCGTCCCCGGAAGCGATAGCGCTCGACGCGCATCGCCGCCGGGTTGTAGAGCACCACCCCCTTGGCCTGGAGACGGTCCTTGCCGAAGAAGCGCCGTCGTAGCTGCTTCCACGGCAGGTGCGGGTGCTTCTTGCGAAGCCAGCGCATCACCCGCCACCAGGCGTAGTAGCCGAGGTAGCCGAAGGTGCGCTTGACCGCGCCGTAGCGAAAGTAGGCCGCCCAGCCCCGGAGAAGCGGGTTGAGCGCCGACAACAGCTCGGAAAGCTCCAGGTTGCGGGTCCTGCGCCCGGTCAGGGCCTTCACCTTGTGCGTGATCGAGGCGAGCGCCTCGTTCGCGACGAAGGTGTAGATGACGCGCGTGACGCCCCGGGGCCGGCGAACGATCCGCATGCCCAGGAACGAAAAGCCGTCATCGACGTGGGTGAGGCCCGTCTTTGCGGGCTTGAGCCGAAGCCCGAGCGCCGCGACGCGCTCGGCCAGCTGCGCCAGCAGCGCCTCGGCCTGCGCGCGGGTTCCCTTGACCAGTACCACCAGATCCTCGGCGAACCGGATCAGGCGATAGGTCGAGTGACCCCGGCGACGCAGGATTTGGCGGTAGCTGGCGTGCCGGCTCATCCGCTGCCAGTCGTCCTCGTAGCAACGATCCAGCGCGGTGAGCGCGATGTTCGCCAGCAGGGGCGAGATGATCCCGCCCTGCGGCGTGCCCGTCAGGGTCCGCTCCAGGCGTCCTGTCTCCCGCATCACCCCGGCGTTAAGGAACGAGCGCACCAGTCGAAGGACGCGCCGGTCCCCGATCCGCCGGCGCAGCTCACAAAGAAGCTGAGCGTGCCCGATGCGGTCGAAGCAGTCCTCGATGTCGGCCTCCACCACCCACTCGTAGTTCGAGCTGGGCAAGGTGAAGTGGACGATCTCGGCGATGCCCGATGAGCCCGTCCTCACTATCGCATCTGATCGGCCGCATCGGCCGCAAGGCTGGGGTGGTCGACGCCGCCGGCCGCCACCGCGCACATCTCCATGGGTTGCGCCACTCGAGTGGATCGCTCGCGCTTGCCGGCGGCGTCCCGCTCACGGTGGTGTCCGCGCAGCTCGGACACTCCCGCGCAGACTTCACGGCGCGGGTCTATCTCCACATGCTCGGCGACCGCGAGCTTGACCGCTATGCAGACGCGCATCGGCCGCCTGGGAACGCCGAGACGTTGCGGGAGACGCTGCGGGGAGGGGAGCCGGATTCGGCGGCTGGAGTCTGAATTCCCGGCTATGCAGGGAGTTCTTAGGAGCGGGCGACGGGGCTCGAACCCGCGACCCCGAGCTTGGGAAGCTCGTGCTCTACCAACTGAGCTACACCCGCCCGTGAGCGCGGGAGGCTAGCAGACGGCGGGCGCTGGCCGGGTGGGGTGCCGCGCGGGGCGCCGGCGCCCGGGCTCGACGGGGCCGGCAGCGCGGCCCCGACGCATGTGATGCAAGTCCCGCATCGCGAGATATGAACCCGCCGCTTGGAATATGTAATGGAGACGTGATGTTTCCAGTACGGCCGAGGAGGCCGCGATGATCTGGGTACAACCACCGGCATAACTTCGCACACCGGGAGCCCATCACATGAGTATCGGATTCTCCGTACTGATCATCGCCGCCGGCGCCATCATGAGATGGGCCGTCACGGCGCATGTCGACGGCATCTCGCTGGACACCCTCGGCGCCATCCTCATGATCGTCGGCGGGGTCGGCCTCGTGGTCTCGCTCCTGCTCCTCGGTCCGTGGTCGCGCCATCGCGTGCGGCGGGTCCAGGTCCAGGACGACCGGGGCCGGGGCTACGAGCGGGTCGAGCGGGTCAGCGAGGGCGGCGTCTAGAGGGGACCGCGCACGCACGTTTACCGGGTTCTGCCGGCTTCACACTCATCGCGATGCTGCGTCCTCGGTCGCCCCGTTATCTCCGATAGCGGCGGCTCCCCGCGTCCTTGCCTCGCTCGCTGTTCGCACGGCAGAACACCGGCCACGTTGGTGGTTGGCTCACGAGCACCGCACCGTCAATGTCACGACAAGGAGGTCTCACGATGGGCGCCACACTCGGCTTCGCGAGCCGCGTCCTGATCGCAGTCCTGATCGCCGCGCTCGCCATCGCGCTCGGCATCGGGTTCCACCCCCTGCTCTTCCTGCTCCTGATCGTCGCGCTGGTGATCTTCGTCCTCTGATCGCGCCGCGGTGGACGCCGGCGGGGGGATCATCCCCGCCGGCGTACCGGCGTGCTCACGGGCGCGGCCCGGGGGTCAGTCGCGGGCATCTGCGGTTCGGACGGCCCGTGGTAGCATCGCGTGCGCCCGCACGAAGGTGGTCAGCGCCGACGGCGTGCGCGTCGACAGATGACCGACCCGATGCGAAAAGCACAGGCCGTGCGTCGCGCCGTGGGCGTCGGCATCGGGGTTGCCACGGTCGCCGCCGGGCTCGGGCGCCGCAGTCGCCCCGCCGGCGCCGCGCTCGCGGTCGCGGGAGGCATGGCCGGATGGGCCGCCTTCGCGCCGAACCATCCCGGCATGGGGCCGGTGCTCAGCCGCGGCCCCGGCGGGCCGCGTGCGGCGCTCACCTTCGACGACGGCCCGGGTCCGTCCACGCCGCTCGTTCTCGACGCGCTGGCGGCGGCCGGGGTGCGGGCCACCTTCTTCGTGCTCGGCCGGCAGGTCGAGCGCCACGCCGCCACCGTCAGGCGCGCAGTCGCAGAAGGCCACCAGCTCGCGAGCCACGGCTTCGACCACGGAATCCTGGTGTTCCGGGGCGCCGGCCACCTGGCCGACCAGCTGCGGCGCACCGAGGCGGCCGTCGCCGACGCGGTTGGCGACGACGTCCTCAGCCGCCTCTTCCGCGCCCCGCACGGCTTCCGGGGGCCCCTGACCTGGCCGGCGGCGCGGGCGCTGGGCTACCGGATGGTCGGCTGGACGCGGGGCGTCTTCGATTCCGCCGAGCCCGGAGCGGCGGTGATCGCCGACCGCGCGGCGCGGGCGCTGACGCCGGGTGCCGTGATCCTGCTTCACGACGCCGACGGCTGGGCCCCCGAGCGGAGCCGCCGGCAGACCGCCGAGGCGCTGCCGTCGATTTGCCGGGCCGCGCGCTCCA
>JAWVEW010000405.1:0-2906 GCA_033856495.1 Miltoncostaeaceae bacterium
CGCGCGAGTCGCCGACGTGCACGAGCTCCAGGCGCCCGTCCTCCAGCAGCGCCGCCGTCACGGTCGTGCCCATGCCGCTGCGGTCCGGGTCGGCGGCCGCCATCTCGCGGATCGAGCGGTTGGCCTCCTCGACCGCCTGCCGCAGCCGCCCGACGCTGGTGCCGGCTCCGAGGCCGGCGACCGCCTCGACCGCAACGGCGGCCGCGACCTCGCCCGCCTGGGCGCCGCCCATGCCGTCGGCCACGACCAGCAGCGGCGGATCGGCGAGGAAGCGGTCCTCGTTGTGGGGCCGCACGCGCCCGGTATGGGTCAGGGGCGCCAGCTCGACCAGGCGCGGAGGGTCCGCCACCCTACTCCTCGTAGCGGAGGACGGTTTCCCCCATCCGGAGCTCGTCGAGCACCTTGAGCTGGGCCTCCCGGGTGATGCGGGAGCCGTTCAGGAAGGTGCCGTTCGAGGAGCCGAGGTCCTCGATGAAGAAGAACTGGCCCCGCCTGAAGACCCGCGCGTGGGTGTGGGAGACGTATGCGTCGGCGATCGGCAGCTCGCTGCCGCGGGAGCGGCCGATCGTGACGCCGCCGTCCAGCGGGACCTCCGTGCCGCTGGCGAGCGACGGGGAGCGCGTCACCACGAGCCGAGGCCGCACGTTGTCGGTGAGGTTGAAGCCCGAGCGGGCGCGAGCGCGCCGCCGGACGGCCGCCGCCTCGCCCGCCGCGGGCGGCGGAGGGGCCGGCTCGAGGGGGCGCGCCTCGGGGGCCGGTGGGGCCGCGGCCTCCGCGACGGCGAGATCGACGGTGGCAGGGAGCGGCGCCGGCTGGAGGGGCAGCGCCGGCGGCTCCTCGAACGCCAGGTGGGGGTCGGTGTCGGTGGCCATCGCGGGGACCGCCGGCGCGCCCATGCTGGGCGGCGCCTTCTTCAGCTGGCGGCTGGCGGAGCGCACCACCGACCACACGAACAGGAAGAGGAGGAGCAGGAGCGCGCCCTCGGCGAGCAGCAGCCCCGTCTCGACCGTCAAGCGCTCTTCTCCACCCGCAGCTCGGAGCCGCCCATCACGATGCGGTCGCCGTGGGCGAGGGGATGGCGGGCCACCCGCTGGCCGTTGACCTCGACGCCGTTGGTGGACTCCATGTCGTAGAGCACGTACTCGATGCCGATGTGGCGGATCTCCGCGTGCAGCCGGCTCACGTTCGGGTCGGCCAGCACGACGTCGCAGTCGCGGCTGCGGCCGATCCGGGTGATCCGCTTGGCGAGCCGGTGGTGGCGGCCGGCGACCGAGAGCACGAGCACCTCGCGCTCGATGCCCTCGGCGCGGGCGTCGTCCATCGAGAGCACCTGGGTGCCGCTGACGCCGGCGAGCGGCTCGTAGACGCGCGTGGGCGGTCCGATGGCGACCGGCGACGGGACGGCGGGCTCGGGCTCGGGCTCCTGCTCGGGCGCGACCTCCGGCTCCTGCTGGGACTCGGCCTCCGGCTCAGCCGGCGGCGCCGGCTCGGCGGGGGGCTCGGCCGGCGCCTCGGCGGCCGGGGCGGGCTCCGCCGGGTGGGGGACGGGCGCCACCTCCACCGGCTCGGGCGAGGGGGGCTCGGCGACCGCCGCGGGCGCCTCGGCCGGCGGGGCCGGCGGGGCCGGCGGGTCCACCATCCTGCAGGCGATGCCGAACTCGCCGAGGCGAAGGTCCGCGTCGGTCTGCAGGCGCACGATCGGGTCGGTGAGCAGCGACAGCCCCTCGCCGCGGGCGTGCGCCGCCAGGTACGCGCTCAGCTCGGCGACGAGCGACGCCTCGAAGCTCGAGAACTCGGCCCGGTCCGGCGGGGAGAGGTAGACCGTGTACTCGTTCGGGACGTAGACGCGCGACACCGAGATCGTCTTGTGCTCCTCCATCTCGCGCGCGAGCCGACGCGCCAGCTCCACGGGCTGCAGGCGGCTGCGGAAAGCGCGGCCGAACGCTTGCTCGAAAAGCGACGCGACCCTCTGCTCGATGCTGCGCAGTACGCTCATCCGGCGGGACCGCGAGCGGCGGCCGCGGGGCCTTCCTCGTCTCGCCGGGCGAGGACCCGCCAGGGGCGGGCCGCCCACAGGCCGATCAGTATACAGGAGGGGAGAAGGGTCTCGATCGCGCGCTGGGAGCCATCCGCGAGGATCGCGACGAGCGCCCAGAGCGCGCCCGCCCAGACGACCGCGAGCGCGGCGCGCGGCCAGCCGGCGCGGCTGCGCAGCAGGAGCGGCACCGCCATCGCCGCGGCCGCCAGCAGCGCCCCGCCGAGGAGGGCGCGCGGGTCGGCCCCCAGCGGACGGTAGAGCTCCCGCGCGGCGGTCAGGGGCGCCTGCACGCCCACCAGGGCCTGGGCGCCCGACGGGATAGGGCTCGACCCGAAGAACAGCCCGTCGGCGCCCGCCAGCAGCTCCCAGCCGACGACCGCCGCCACCCCGGCCACGGCCGTCCAGAGCCGGCGCCGGACGCCGGGCACCACCCCGGCCAGAACCGCGTAGAGGGGCCCGAGCCCGATCGCGAAGAGCGCGGGCGCCGCGGCCGGCAGCACCAGCAGGCGCGGGCTGCGCCGGCCGGTGATCAGCAGCGCGAGGGCGAGGACGCCGACCAGCCCCGCCGCCGCCGGCGCCGAGCGGCCCAGCAGCAGGCAGGCCCCGATGGCCGCTCCCACCGCGGCGAGGCCCGGCACGAGCGCGAAGCAGACCGCGCCGGCGGCGACCGCGGCGGCCAGGATCGCCGGCTGGGCCGCCAGGTCGGTGCCGCGCCAGAGGGCGAAGAGGGTGAGCACGGCGCCGGCGGCGCCGGAGGCCACCGCCGGCCAGGAGCGCCAGACGCGGGCCGGGATGCCGGCCGGGCCCGGCCTGAGCTGGGCCGCGCCGCGGCGCAGCGCCGCCGCGAGCTGCGCCGGATGCGGCCGGT
>JAWVEW010000406.1:0-4979 GCA_033856495.1 Miltoncostaeaceae bacterium
TCGATCACGCTCGATCTGCGGGCGAAGGGCGCCACCGCCGCCCTCTACGCGGGCATCCTGCGCGGGGCGGTCCACGGCGACGAGATCTCCGACGTGACCGTCACGGTGGTGCCGCAGGGGCGGATCGCCGCGGTCTGCGGCGACGCCTCGGCCGCGTCGTGCTACGAGCTCGGGCGCGGCAGCCCCCGGATCGTGGTGCCGGCGGGCCCGCGCGCGATCGTCGCGCCGCTGCTCCTTCACGAGTACGGCCACCACATCGACGCCACGCGCGCGAACGGCGCCGTGCCCGAGCCCAACGGGACGCCCCGCTGGTGGGCGGCGCGCCGCATGGGCAGCCGCCTCCGCAGCGGGCAGGTGGCCTTCGACTACTCGCGCGGCTGGTCCCACTCGGTGGGCGAGGTCTTCGCCGAGGACTACGTGCAGCTGAACCTCCCCGGGCATTACGGCGTCCCCTGGCTGCCGCGGCCGAGCGCCTCGGTCCTGGCCGCGCTGCGGAAGGACCTCGCCAGCGCGCCCGGCGATCCGGTGGGGCAGCCGGCGCCGACGCCCGCGCCGCCGGCCACGCCGGTCGTCGTGGAGCGCTCCGGGGTCCTCCAGGCGGACGAGGGCGGCTCCCTGCCCTTCTCGCTCCTCGGGCCTGGACGACGGGTCCGCGTCGACGTGACGGTGTCCGCGATCGACCCCGGCGCGACGGTGACGGTGGGGGCGCTCGTGACCTGCGACGGCCGCCCGATCGCGCGCGCCCGGGGCGCGGACGGGAGCCCGATCGCGATCGACGTCGGCGACGCCGGCCCCGGCGACTGCGAGCTGACCCTGACCGCGACCGGCGGGGCGGCTGCCTTCGACCTCGCGCTGACGCTCTCGCGCGCCGCCTGAGCGGCGCTCAGCGCGCTGGCGGGAGGAGCGTCCGCTTCATCGAGAACCAGGTGTCCGGCAGCTTCAGCGCTCGCCGCACCTGCGCCCCCGTCACCTCCTCCCGGGCGCCGGCGGCGGTGACCACCAGCGCGCTCATCACCCGCGGCGACGCGCCGCGGCGCAGCACCTTGAACTGGGCGACCGGTCCGCCGACCCCCAGGGCCCGCCCGAGCCAGGCGGCGGTGACCGTGCGAGGCGTCCAGCGGTGCAGCGGCGAGAGGCCGTCGAAGGGGTCGGGCACGCCCACCAGGTAGGGCATCGGCGTCGTCGACGGGAAGACGTTCGACCCGTCCTCGGTGTGGCCCCCCGAGGTCGAGAAGTAGAACGCCGTGATGAGCTTTCCCGCGTAGGTGACGACCTGGCCGGCCGTGTCGGCGACCGCGGCGAGCGCGCGTGGGTCCTCGGCTGCCACGCCGCCGTAGACCTGGCTGCGGGTGTCGTCGTACATGTCGAAGGGCTGGGTGGGGCGCAGGGAGGCGAGCGAGTAGGTGCGAGCGGCGATCGCCTGGGCGCGAAGCGCGGCCGGGGCGCTGTCCCCCCAGGAGGCCGGCATCTCCTGGGCCACCACGCCGCCCAGGTACTGCTCCAGGTCGATCACGTTGACGACCTGCAGGCCTCCGGGCCCGGGGAGCAGCCGTATCGCGCCCCGGTAGGCGCGCCCCCCCACGACGATCTGCTGGCCGGGGTCTGCGGGCGCCGCCGGCCGCAGCAGCACGCCGATGGGGAACGTCCCGACCGGCGTCCCGTCCGGCGCGCCGAGCGCGACCCCGTCCGCGGCCGCCCTCGCCGAGTACGCGGTCCCGGCCGCCAGCGGCAGCGCCGTCCCGGGCACCGGGCCGTCCGCCACCGCCTCCCAGGCGCCGCCGCTCGAGAGCGCGAGCACGCCGCGCGGCCGGCGGATGCCCAGCAGCACGCGCACCTGCGCGCCGCCGGCGGGGGTCACGTCGGCTCCCCGGTAGTAGTAGCGCAGGATGCGATCGGCATCCCAGCCGGCCAGCGCCGCCCCGTAGGCCCCGTACTGCGACATGCCGACGCCGTGGCCGAAGCCGGCGCCGGTGATCCGGAACACCACCCGCCGCCTGACCGCCCTGACCGGCCGCCCGCGCCGCGGCTTCGCGGGACGCGCCGCCGCCGGCACCCTGACGCGCGCCGGGGCGCTGCGCGGCGCCGGCGCGGGCGCGGTCGGCGCGGGCGCGGTCGGCGCGGTCGCCGCCGGCGCGGGCGCGGTCGGCGTGGCAGGGGCCGGCGCCGGCGCGGTGGCCGTCGGCGCCGCCGGCGTCGGCGCGGTGGCTGGGCCGGACCCGCCGGCGCCGGGCGCGGGAAGCGGCGACGGCTCGGGCGCGGGGACCGCCGCCGGCTGCTCGGCAGCGACCGCGGAGGGGAGCGGCGGCGCCGCCGCGCCGCCGACCGCCGCGAACGGGAGTCCGGCCAGGAGGGCCGATATGACGGTGAGCGATCGGATCACTGGCGGTCGGGTCACGGGGCCCCGGCGGCGGGCGCGGGAGCCCGGCTCACCCTATCCCCGCCGTCCCACGGAGGACGGCGTGACGGTTCTCTTCGACCGGCGGACCGGCGCCCCTCCTCGCCCCCGGCCGACGCGCCCGCCAGCCGGGCCGATTCCCTCAGGGCCGGGTCGAGTTCCCCTCGCCCGCGCCCTCGCCCCCGTCGTCGAAGGCGGCGACGCGCCGGCGCAGCTCCGCGACGAACGCGTCCGGGTCGGGCGGCGTCAGGTTCATCCAGGGCAGCCCGATCTTGGTGCGCACGCGCACCCGCACCTCGTCGCCGCGGAAGGGCATCCCCATCCCGCCGACCTGCCAGCCGGGGGCCCACCCGCGCTCGACCCGCTCGATGTCCGGGTAGGCCACGGTCCGCAGGACGATCGCTCCCAGCGTGATCCGGAGCCCCTCGTCCGCGAGGTCGTACGAGAACACGCGGGTCGCGTCGCTCAGGGTGTTCACCGGTCTGGGCGCCTCGCTCCCAATCCCGGGATCATGGCGCATTTGCGCCGACGATGCGACGGCCTCCGGTCCGGCCGGACGCCCGCCGCCGCCGCCCGCGGAGCGGTCGAGAACGGCCCCTTCACAGGATGCCGATCTCGGAGGAGTCGCCGACCATGAATCGGTACGCGCGGGGCTTGGCCTCGCGTCGCGCGATCGTCACCCGCCGGCCGACGAGGCTCGACTCGACCCGGGCGTCCAGCCCCTCGATGCGCGAGTCGGCGAGGATGATCGAGTGCTCCACCTCCGCGCGGCGGATCACCACGCCGGGCGAGATCGCCGTGTAGGGGCCGATGTAGGCGTCCTCGATCAGCGCCCCGGCGCCGATGATCGCCGGCCCGCGCACCGAGGAGCGCACGAGCCGCGCCCCCGGCTCCAGGGCCACCCGGCCGTCGATCGTGCTCTCGATCACCTCCCCCTCCACGCGCCGCTCGATCACGTCGAGGATCAGGCGGTTGGCCTCCAGCATGTCGTCCAGGTGGCCGGTGTCCTTCCACCAGCCCGAGACCTCGTGCGGCTCCACCCGCAGCCCGCGCTCGATCAGGTGCTGGATCGCGTCCGTGATCTCCAGCTCGCCGCGGGCCGAGGGCTGGATCGCCCGAGCCGAGCTGAAGATGGCGGAGGTGAACATGTAGACGCCCACCAGCGCCAGGTCGCTCCTGGGATGGGGCGGCTTCTCCACCAGCCGCACGACCCGGCCGTCGGTCAGCTCAGCCACCCCGTAGGCCTGGGGGTTGGGCACCCGCTGGAGCAGGATCATGGCGTCCGGGGCGCTGCGTCGGAACTGGGCCACCAGTGGGGCGATCCCGTCGCGGAGCAGGTTGTCGCCCAGGTACATGACGAAGGGCGCGTCGCCGAGGAAGGGCTCCGCGATGAGCACCGCGTGCGCGAGCCCGAGCGGCGCCTCCTGGCGCAGGTAGGTCACGGCGAGCCCGAAGCGGGAGCCGTCGCCGACGGCGGCCTCGATCTCGGCCTGGGTGTCGCCAACCACGATCCCGACCTCGCGCACGCCGGCCTCGGCGAGCGCCTCCAGGCCGTAGAAGAGCACCGGCTTGTTGGCCACCGGCACGAGCTGCTTCGCCGAGGTGTGCGTGATCGGGCGAAGACGCGTGCCCGCGCCGCCGGAGAGCACGAGCCCCTTCAGCTCGGTCGCCATCGGCCGCGCACCTTACCAGGGGCTGGCGGGGAGGCGGTCCGCTAGCGTCCCGCTCCGTGACGCGCGAGGAATGGCTCGCCCGGCGGACCTTCCGCGGGGCCGACTTCGATCCGGAGGAGCTCGCCGCGCGCAAGCGCGCGCTGGGCCTCCGCGTATCGGTGTGCCTGCCGGCGCTGGACGTGGCGGACACGGTGGGGGAGATCGTGGAGTCCGTCCGCGGGCACTGGCTGGAGCGCGTCGGGCTGGTCGACGAGGTTGCCGTCGTCGACAGCCGGAGCTCCGACGCCACCGCCCGCGTCGCCGCCGCGGCGGGCGCGCAGGTCTTCCAGGACGATCAGGTGCTGCCGGAGGCGGGGTCGCGCCGGGGCAAGGGCGAGGCGCTCTGGAAGAGCCTGGCGGCGATCTCCGGCGACCTGGTGGTGTGGCTCGACTCGGACGTGCGCGACTTCGACCCGGCCTTCGTGCCGGGGCTCCTCGGGCCGCTGCTCACCGAGCCCGAGGTGGGCTACGTGAAGGCGCTCTACCGCCGGCCGTTGGGCGACAGCGCGGAGGGCGGCGGCCGGGTCACCGAGATCTGCGCCCGGCCGCTCATCAACCTCTTCTATCCCGACCTCGGGGCGCTGGTGCAGCCGCTGTCGGGGGAGGCCGCGGGCCGCCGCACGCTGCTCGAGGCGCTGCCGTTCATGGGCGGCTACGCGGTCGAGATCGGTCTGCTGGTCGACATCGTGCGCCGCTTCGGGCTCGCCCCGCTGGCGCAGGTCGACCTCGGCGAGCGCCGCCACCGCCACCAGGACCCCGCCGCGCTGGGCGAGATGGCCTACGTGATCACCCAGGCGGTGGTGCGCCGGCTGGCCGAGGACGGCCGCGCCCCGGACGAGCTCGCGCGCCCCGGGCCCTACCGCCGGCCGGTC
>JAWVEW010000407.1:0-10179 GCA_033856495.1 Miltoncostaeaceae bacterium
AGCCGGCGCAGGAAGGCCCGGAAGACCGCCTCCACCTCCGCGGCCGTGCGGAAGGTGGCGTGGTGGTCGTGCTCCACGTTCGTGAGGATCGCCAGCTCGGGGCGCAGGCGCAGGAGCGAACGGTCGCTCTCGTCCGCCTCGGCCACGAAGAAGGGGGGCTCCCCCCAGACGGCGCCGGTCCCTCCGCCCCCCCCGATGGTGGCGCCCACGTAGGCGGACGGGCGCCCCAGGGCGAGCGCGAGCATCGCCGAGGTGGTCGACTTGCCGTGGGCGCCGGCGACCGCCAGCAGGCGCCGGCCCTCGGTCAGCTCCGTCAGCAGGTCGGTCCGGTGCAGCACCGGCAGGCCGCGGGCGCGGGCGGCGCGCAGCTCGGGGTTGTCCGCGGCGATCGCGCTCGAGACCACGAGCGCCTCGGCATCGGGCGGCAGCGCCTCCGCGCGGTGGCCGGCCTCGACCCGCACGCCGGCCCGCGCGAGGGCGGCGAGCGTCGGCGAGTCGTCGCGGTCGGTGCCGCTGACGCGGTAGCCGGCCTCGGCGGCGAGCCGCGCGAGCCCGCTCATCCCGGCCCCGCCGATGCCCACGAGGTGGACCGGGCGCGGCCTCACGACGGCACCGACAGCCGCTCAGACCGCCCTGGCGCGGCCCCGGCCGCGGGGCCGCCGGGCCAGCTCGAGCGCGGCCTCGGCGATCTGTCCGGCCGCCTCGGGGCGGCCGAGGGCGCGGCTCGCGTCCGCCATCGCGCCCAGCCGGCGGCGGTCCATCAGCAGCGCGCCCACCAGGTCGCGCAGGACCCTGCCGCTCAGCTCGCCGTCCGGCAGGGTCACCGCGGCGCCCGCGCCGGCCAGCCAGGCGGCGTTCTTGGTCTGATGGTCGCCCGTCGCGTGAGGGTATGGCACGAGGATCGCCGGCCGGCCGATGGCCGTGATCTCGAAGACCGAGCCGCCTGAGCGGGAGACGACCAGATCGGCGGCGGCCATGGCCTCCGGGAAGTTCGTCAGGTGGTCGAAGAGGCGGTAGCGGGGGCCCGGGCTGCGCTCGGCGAGCAGGCCGCGGACCTCCTCCATCCCCCGCGGGCCGGCGACGTGGATCAGCTCGAACGGGGGCGCGTCCCCGAAGGCCTCCACCGCCGCGAGGTTCAGGCTGCGGGCGCCCTGGCTGCCGCCGGCCACCAGGACCACGGTGGCGTTCGGATCGATCCCGAACGCCCGTCGGCCGCTGGTGCGCGTGGCGCGGAGCACCGCGCGGCCCACGGGGCGCCCGGTCACCATGTAGCGGCGGCCCTTGCGGCCCGGAAGCGGGAAGGCCAGCGCCACCCGCTTCGCGAACGGAGCGGCCAGGCGGTTGGCGACCCCGAGGTGCGAGTCGGCCTCCATCAGCAGCAGCGGCCGGCGCGTGAGCCATGCGGCCAGGGCAACCGGTCCGCTGGCGTAGCCGCCCGCCCCCACCACCACGTCGGCGCGGCGCCGGGCGAGCAGCCACGCCGCGCGGGGCAGCGCCGCGAGCGCCAGCCCCAGGCTGCCGAGGTTCCTCGCCGTCGGACGCCGCTCCAGCCCGCGCAGGCGCAGCAGGTCCTCGCGATAGCCGCCGGCCGCCAGCAGCTCCGACGCGCCCCGGCCGCGGACCCCGACGAAGCTGACCTCAGCCCCGCGCCCGCGCAGCGCCTCCGCCAAGGCGAGCGCCGGCATGACGTGGCCGCCGGTCCCGCCGGCGGCGATGACCACCCGGGTCGGCGTCGGAGGCCGGGGCGACGGCGTGCGGACCCGGCGCCGGGCGGGTGGCGGCGCTTCGGCGTCCGATGTTGACGAGGATGCCAGCGGCAGCGAGGAAGACGATCAGGCTGCTGCCCCCGAACGAGACGAAGGGCAGCGGAACGCCGGTCACGGGAAGCAGGCCCAGCACGGCGCCGAAGTTGATCACCGCCTGCGCCACCACGGTCGTGGTGAGGCCTGCGGCAAGGACCCGTAGATGGAGGTCGCGGGCGCCCAGCGCGATCCGGTAGCCGGCAAGGGCGACCGCGCCGAAGGCGGCGATGAGCGCGAGCACGCCGAGGAGGCCGAGCTCCTCCCCCACGGTGGCGACGATCATATCCGTGTGCGCCTCGGGGAGATAGAAGATCTTCTGCAGGCCCTGGCCGATGCCCTGGCCGAAGACGCCGCCCGAGCCGAGCGCGATCTGGGCCTGCACGATCTGGAACCCGGCGCCGCCGGCGTCCTGCCAGGGATGCAGGAAGGCGAGGAGGCGGTCCCGGCGGTAGGGCTCCAGGGCCACCGCCAGGCTGGTGAAGGCGATCGCGACCGTCGCCGTCATCGCCAGGTGGCGGGGCCGCGCCCCGGCCACGAGCAGCATCCCCAGCACGCCCAGGCAGATCGTCGTGGCGGTCCCCAGGTCGGGCTCCAGCAGCACCAGCAGGGCCACCGCGCCGGTGAGGATGAGGTAGGGGACGACGCCCCCGGCCGTGCGCAGCGCCCCGGGACGGCGGGCGATCGCCGCCGCGATCGTCAGCACCAGCGCCAGCTTCGCGACCTCCGACGGCTGGATCTGCAGCGGTCCGACGGCGAGCCAGCGGCTGGCGCCGTTCGCGGTCACGCCGATGCCCGGCACCAGCACCACCACCAGCAGCAGCACGCTGACGACCAGCGCCGGACGGCCGAGCCGGCGCAGCGTCGCAGGCCGGATGCGCGCACAGAGGCAGTAGACGCCGAGCCCCGCGAGCGCGTAGGCGGCCTGGCGCTTCAGCAGCCCCAGTGGGTCCCCGGCCTGCAGGAAGGCGCGGGCGCTCGAGGCCGAGTAGACCATCACCAGCCCGAAGCAGACGAGGAAGCAGACCGCGCCGGCGAGCAGGCGCTCCGGCCGGCCGCCCAGGGGCGTCTGCCGCCCTTGGCGGGCGTCGGTCCGGTCGGCGCTGGCCATGCCAGCTCAAGTTCGCCGCCCGAGGACCCGTTCCTGGCCGGCCGGTCGTCCGCGAACCCCCGAGGCCGGGGGCCCGCCACCGCTCAGCGGTCCGCGGTCGCCCGCGCCCCGGCCGCCAGGGCCGCGTCGCGGAAGGCCTGGCCCCGCTCCTCGTAGCCCGTGAACTGGTCGAAGCTCGCGCAGGCGGGGGCCAGCAGCACCACCTCGCCGGGCCGGGCCGCCGCCGCGGCGGCCGCGACCGCCGCCGCCACCGTCCCGGGCGTCTCGTGGGGCACGCCCGCGCGATCGAGGGCCGCGGCGATCGACGCCGCCGCCTCCCCCACCAGGTAGGCCCGCAGCGCCGCGCGGCCGGCGGCCCGGGCCAGGGCGTCGAACGGCGTCCCCTTGTCGCGGCCGCCCAGGATCAGGTGCACCCGCTCGGGATAGGCGTCGAGCGCGGCGACGGCGGCGTCGGGGTTGGTCGCCTTGGAGTCGTTCACGAAGCGCACCCCGCCGGCCTCCCCCACCAGCTCCAGACGGTGGGCCACGCCCGGGAACGAGCGCAGGCCGGCTGCGATGCCCTCCGGGCCCGCGCCGGCGTGGGCCGCCAGCGCGGCGGCGGCCATGGCGTTCTCCCGGTTGTGCCGCCCCCGCAGGGTCACCCCCGCCCAGGGGGTCACCAGACCGAGCCCCGCCAGGTGCAGGCCCCCGGCGGCCCACGCGACGACGCCGGGCCGCGGCCCCTCCTGCGAGAGCCGCCGCGCCGGCGCCCGCCCCGGCGCGGCCATGCCGGGCGGCAGGATGGCGAGGTCGCCCGGCTGCTGACGGGCGAACAGGCGGAGCTTGGCGTCGCGGTAGGCCCCGAGGCTGCCGTGGCGGTCGAGGTGGTCGGGGCCGAGGTTCAGCAGCACCGCCGCCAGCGGGTGGAGCGCGTGGGCGTCCTCCAGCTGGAAGCTCGAGCACTCGACCACCAGCCACTCCGCCGGATCGACCGCGTCCACCAGCCCCGCGACCGGCGTGCCCTGATTCCCGCAGGCGCGGGCGGGGATGCCCGCCGCCCGCAGCAGGTGGGCGGTCAGCTCGGTGGTGGTGGTCTTGCCGTTCGTGCCCGTGACCCCGATCAGGGGGTTCGGCAGCTCGCGCGCGGCGAGCTCGACCTCGCTCCACACGGGCGCGCCGGCCCGTCGGGCGGCGGCCACCGCGGGAGCGTCGGCGGGCACCCCGGGGCTCTTGATCACGAGGTCCACGCCGGGCACAGGCTCGTCGCTCGGCGCCCGCACCTCCACGCCGGCCGCCTCCAGCTCCGGCGCCGACACCGGCGCCGCGTCCACGCCCACCACCCGCCAGCCGCGCCGGGCCAGCAGCAGCGCGGCGGCGCGGCCCGAGCGCGCGAGCCCCACCACGAGGGCCCGCCCCGGCGTCACTGCGGCAGGGCGCGGAAGTAGAGCGTGAAGCCCACCGCGCCGAAGATCGCGGCGATCAGCCAGAAGCGGGTGATGATCTTGGTCTCGCTCCAGGCCGCCATCTCGAAGTGGTGGTGGATCGGCGTCATCAGGAACACCCGGCGCCGGAAGCGCTTGAACACCACCACCTGGATCATCACGGACAGCGCCTCGAGCACGAACACGGCTCCCACCACGACCAGCAGGATCTCGGTGCGGGTCATCACCGCCATCGCGGCGATGGCGCCGCCGAGGGCGTAGGAGCCGGTGTCGCCCATGAAGACCTGGGCCGGGAACGAGTTGAACCAGAGGAAGCCCACGCAGGCCCCCACCATGGTGCCCCCGAAGATGGCCAGGTCGCGGGCGCCGTTGACCGCGAAGCCTCGCCGGGAGGTGTCGCTGACGAAGGCCATGGCGGTGTAGGCGAGCAGCGCGATGGCCGAGGTGCCGGCGGCCAGGCCGTCGAGACCGTCCGTGAGGTTCACCGCGTTGGCGGCGCCCGCGACCACGAGGAACACGATCGCGAAGAAGGGAATCACCCCGATCTCGAACGAGCGCTCGATGACCGGCACGTTGAGCGTGGTCGGGATGCCGACCACCTCGACCGCCACGTAGACCAGCACCGCGGCGATGGCCGCCAGCGCCAGCATCCGCCAGCGCCCCGAGAGGCCCAGCGAGCGGCGCTTGACGATCTTCATCCAGTCGTCCACGAAGCCCACGGCGCCGCAGGCGAGCGCGGCGAAGAGAACCGCCATCGCGGCCACGCTCTGGCTGGAGAGGATCACGAAGGGGATCGTCGTCGCGAGCAGGATCAGCAGCCCGCCCATCGTCGGCGTGCCCTGCTTCTGCACGTGGGCGTCCGGGATCAGCCCCGCCGGCCGTACGAACTGGCCCACCTCGTTCTCCCGCAGCCAGCCGATGAACTTGGGGCCGAGGAAGATCACGAGCATCGCCGCCGTGATGCTGGCGATGAGGACTCGAGCCACTACCGCTGCCCGGCCAGCAGACGCGCGCCGACGCGCTCGAGCGCCATCCCGCGGGACGCCTTCAGGAGCACCGTGTCCCCGGGCTGGAGCCAGCCGGGCAGTCCCTCCATCGCCTGCTCCACGCTGGCGAAGTGGACGCAGGGCAGGGCGTCGGCGCCCTCCAGGTACGCGGCCGCCCGCTCCCCCACCGCGACCAGCAGGTCGACCCCCGCCGCCCGTGCCGCCGCCCCCACCTCGCGGTGGTAGCGGCGCTCGTCCGGGCCCAGCTCCAGCATGTCCCCGAGCACCGCGACCCGCCGGCCCGGCCTGCCGGCCAGGTCCTCGAGCGCCGCCTCCATGGCCAGCGGGTTCGCGTTGTAGCAGTCCTCGATCAGCGTCCCGCCGCCCGGCAGCGGCGACTCCTGGCCGCGCATCGGCGACAGCTCCACGGTCACCGAGGCGCCCGCCGGGACGGCCACCCCGAGCGCCTCGCAGACCGCCAGCGCCGCCGCGGCGTTCCGCCGCTCCCAGCCCTTGCTCAGGTTCAGGTCGAGGTCTATGGTGGCTGCGTCGCCCACCCGTACGACCCTCACGCCGGGGTCGAGGGCCTGGAGGTGGGGCTCGAGCAGCGGCTCAGCGTCGGGCACCACCGCGACCCCGCCGGGTTGCAGCGCCTCCAGCACCTCCGCCTTGGCCGCCGCGACCGCCTCCATCGAGCCCAGCACCTCGAGGTGGACGGGGGCGATGGCGGTGATGCAGGCGACGTCCGGCGGCGCCAGCCCGGCGAGCGCCCGGATCTGGCCCGCGCCGCGCATGCCCATCTCGACGACGGCCACCTCGATGCCCTCGGGCAGGCCCATGAGCGCCATCGGCACGCCGATCTCGGTGTTCAGGTTCCCGGGCGTGCCGGCGGCCCGCACGCCGGCGGCCGCGAGCAGCGCCAGCAGGATGTCCTTGGTGGTGGTCTTGCCGGTGGAGCCGGTGATGGCGACCACCCGCGCGCCGGAGCGCTGCAGCGCCAGCCGGCCGGCGGCCTGGAAGGCGGCCAGCGGATCGGCGGCGACGATGACCGGCTTGCGCAGCGGCTGGACGTCGCCCTCGATCCAGCGCCAGGTCGACTCGCTGACCAGCGCAGCCGCGGCGCCGGCCCGAAGGGCGTCGTAGGCGTACTGGCCGCCATCCGCCACCTCGCCCCGAAGCCCCACGAAGAGGGCACCCTCGACCGGTGATCGAGAGTCGACGAAGGCACCCTCGACCTCGGCGCCAGGCGACCCCATCGGCAGGCGCGCGCCCATCGCCCTCAACATGTCGCTGACGGTGATCCTCATGCGGCCGACACCTCGCTCAGCACCTCCATCGCAACCTGACGGTCGTCGAACGGCGTCACCACGCCGTGCCGCTCCTGGCCCCGCTCGTGCCCCTTGCCCGCGATCACCAGCACGTCCCCCGCCTCCGCCCGCTGCACCGCGAGGGCGATCGCGGCCCGGCGGTCCGGCTGGACCAGCAGCTTCGCCCCGCCGGAGCCGGCGTCGGCGCCGGCCAGGATCTCCGCGATGATCGCGTCCGGGTCCTCGGTGCGGGGGTTGTCCGAGGTCACGACCGCCACGTCCGCCAGCCGGCGGGCGATGGCGCCCATCTGCGGCCGCTTCCCCCGGTCGCGGTCCCCGCCGCAGCCGAACACGACGAGCAGCCGCCGGGCGCCCGGAAGCTCGCGCGCGGCGCGCAGCACGTTCTCCAGGGAGTCGGGCGTGTGGGCGTAGTCCACCAGCACCTGGAAGGGCTGGCCGGCCTCCACCGGCTCGAAGCGGCCCGGAACGCCCCGCACCGACGCCACGCCGGCGGCGACGCGCTCGTGGTCCAGGCCGAGCAGCTCGCCGACCGCCACCGCGCCGGCGACGTTGGCGAGGTTGAAGCGGCCGCGCAGCGCGCTCTCGATGCGGAGCGGCCCGCGCGGCGTCGCCATGACGGCGCGGAAGCCGTCCGCCGCGGCCTGGAGCTCCAGCGGCCGGACGTCCGCGTCCAGGGCCGAGACCGCGAAGGTGACCCGGGGGACGCCCCGCAGCTCGCCCGCCAGCCGCCGCCCGTGCGCGTCGTCGAGGTTCACCGCTGCCGGGGGGTCCTCGCCCTCGTGGGGCGGCCGCAGGAAGAGGGCGCGCTTGGCCAGGTAGTAGTCCTCCTCGTCGAGGTGGTAGTCGAGGTGGTCGCGCGTCAGGTTGGTGAAGAGCGCCGCCGCGAAGCGCACGCCGGCGGCGCGGCGCTGCGCGAGCGCGTGCGAGGAGACCTCCATCGCGCAGGCGCGGTCCCCGGCCGCGCGCATCCGCGCCAGCAGGTCCTGCAGGTCCACGCTCTCGGGCGTGGTGTGGCGCAGCGGCTCCACGCGCCCGCCGACGCGGGCCTCGATCGTACCGACGAGGCCGCAGGGCCGCCCGCTCGCCTCGAGCAGGGAGCGGACCAGGAACGCACTCGTGGTCTTCCCGTTCGTGCCCGTCACGCCGACCACGTCGAGGTGCCGCGAGGGCTCCCCGGCAAGCGCCGCCGCCGACAGCGCCATCGCCAGCCGGGCGTCGCCCACCAGGAGCTGGGGCACCGGAAGCGCCAGCGGCCGCTCCACCACCAGCGCCGCCGCGCCGCGCGCGACCGCCTCCGGCGCGAACTCGTGCCCGTCCACGCGCTGTCCGCGCAGGCAGCAGAAGAGCGCTCCCGGAGCGGCCCGGTCGGCGCGGTAGACGACGGCCGCGATCTCCGCCGTCCCGCCCTCCTCAACCCCTCCGGACGCCAGCAGGCGCGCGGAGGGGATGCGCTGGGTGAGCTCCGAGAGCCTCATCCGGCGTCAAGCTATCAGGGGGCGATGCGGAGGTTCAGCAGCGCGAAGGAGGCGATCTGCTCGAACGCGGGCGCGGCGACGAGGCCGCCGTAGTAGATGCCCGCCGACGGCTCGTCGACCACCACCGCCACCAGCAGTCGGGGCCGGTTCGCGGGGACGTAGCCGACGAACGAGGCGGTGTAGTGCGTGTGCGAGTACTCGTGCGTGCGGGGGTCCAGCTTCTGCGCGGTGCCGGTCTTCCCCGCAACCTCGTAGCCGGGGATCTTGGCGGCGACGCCGGTGCCCGACTCGTTGACCACCGCGCGCAGCATCCCGTTCAGGACCGAGGCCGTGCTGGCGGGGATGATGCGCCGGCGGGGCGGCAGGGCGACCGGCCTCCCGCCGACGCGCGCCACCAGGTGCGGCTGGACCAGGAAGCCGCCGTTGGCGGGGACCGCGTAGGCGCGGGCGAGCTGGATCAGGGTGATCGCGTCCCCCTGTCCGATCGGGATGTTCCCGATCGAGGATCCGGACCAGTTCTCGGGCCGGATCACGATGCCGGGCGACTCGCCGGGGAAGTCGATGCCGGTGGACCGGCCGAAGCCGTAGCGGTCGATCCAGCGCTGGAGCCGCGCCTTGCCCAGTCGCTGGGCGAGCATCACGGTGCCGATGTTGCTCGAGCGCTGGAGGATCTCGCGGACGCTCCAGTTCACCGCCGGCCGCTGCTCCGCGTCCTTGATGATGCGGTCCGCCACCTCGAGCTGCGTCGGCAGCCCCAGCCGCGTGTCGGGGGTCACGAGCCCCTCGCGCAGGGCGCCGGTCACCGTCACCAGCTTGAACGTCGAGCCCGGCTCGAAGGTGTCGGTGACCGTCTTGTTGCGCTCGAGCTCCGGCTTCAGGTTGCGCCGGTTGTTGGGGTCGAAGCCGGGCACGTTCGCCATGGCGAGGATCGCGCCGTCGCTCGGGCGCATCACGATCGCCATCGCGGCCTTGGCCCGGTACTGCCGGCGCGTCGCCTCGAGGACCTGCTCGGTGCGCTCCTGGATGGCGCTGTCGATCGTGAGCTGGACGGTCTTCCCGGGGACCGGCTCGCGGCTGCCGAGGATGCGCAGCGGGCGGCCGAAGGGGTCGCGCGCCTCCGCCTGGAAGCCGGGCTTGCCGGTCAGCGCCGCGTCCTGCTGAAGCTCGACGCCCGACAGGCCGGCCTCCTCCGCCCCGGTCAGGCCAAGCACCTGCGACGCGATCCGGCGCAGCGGGTAGAAGCGCTGCTCGGTGTCCGCGAAGTCGATGCCCTCGAGCTTCAGGTCCTTCGCGAGCTTGGCGGCCTGGGGGTCGACGCCCTTCGCCAGCACGACGTATCCGCTCCGCTGGCGCAGCCGCTCCTCGAGCGTCCCGGCGTCGGCCCGGAGCAGGGGGGCGAGCCGCTGCGCCGCCGCGGCCGGGTCCTTGACCAGGTACGGCGTCGCCGAGACCGTCACCGCCAGGCGCCCGACCGCGAGGTCCTGGCCGTCGCTGGAGATCACCTGGCCGCGCGGGGCCGGCAGGTCGAAGCTCTTGCGCTGCTGGCCGACCGCCAGCTGCGAGAGCGCGCCGGCCTTCATGGTGCCGATGAACGCCGCCCGCCCCGCGAGCAGGAGCAGCGCCGCCACGGACGCGAGCGCCAGGAGCCGTACGCCGCGCCGCCCGACCCTGGGCGATGGGGCCGGCGGCCGGCGGCGCCGGGGCGCCCCGCCCCTACGGGGAGCCGGGCGGTGGGGCCGTGAGATAGGTCACCGCGCTGCTCGGCGCCTGCACCATCCCGATTCGCGTCGCGGCCTGGACCGCCACCGCGCCCTGCCCCAGCGCGACCTGAGCCTGGAACCGCCGCGCCTCGGCCTGGACCTCGCGATAGCGCTGGGCGAGCTCGCTGGTGCGGTTGGTCAGCGCCAGCTGCGCGCCGGTGATCCACACGATGCCGCCGAGGAGGAGCGCGACCGCCGGGATCACGGCGAGCCCGAGCCGCACTCGCGCGCGTCGCGGCCGGGCCCGGGCCGGAGCCGGACGCGCCGTCGGCCGCGCCGGCTGCGGGCGCTGGCGGGGG